>RGWK01000327.1 GCA_010029775.1 Gammaproteobacteria bacterium | reverse complement strand
CACGCCCTACGAGCCGTGGCTGCTGCACCAGCTCGCGATCCACCCGAAGTTCGTGGGCGGCAAGGTCAGCACGTTGGACGAACCCCACTTCCTCGGCCGTCCAGGCCCATTTCGTCGCGGACCAAGGGGTCGTCGGCGTCAGGTCCTCGGGGCGGTCGATCAGCGGCTTCATGGGGACGATACCTTACCACAACGGTAGGTGCTTGAAAAACATTAGTTTCCAGCGATTAAGGACGGTAAAAACGATGGACCTCTATCAGCTTGAATACTTCCTCGAGGCCGCCCGTCAGCGCAGCTTCACCCGCGCCGCGGCGAAGCTGAACCTGGCGCAGGCGGCCCTGAGCGAACAGATGCGCAAGCTGGAGGCGGCGTTGGGCGCCAAGTTGTTCAACCGTGGCCGTCGGGAGACGACCCTGACGCCGGCCGGCGAGACGTTGAAGCTGCATGCCGAAGCCCTGCTGGCGCAGGCCGCGTCGGCTCGTCGCGCGGTCGGCGATCTGGTCGCGATGAAGGGCGGCCGCCTGGCCGTCGGCGCGATCCCCTCCGTGAGCGCCTGCTTGCTGCCGGCCGCCGTCGCCGCTTTCCGTCGCAAGCACCCGCAGGTCGAGCTGGCGTTGCACGAAGGCACCTCCGAGGCCGTGGCGCAGTGGGTTGAGTCGGGCAAGATCGAGCTGGGCGTGGTCCAGTTGCCATCGCCCGGCGATGCGTTCGCCGTCACGCCTTTGCTGGATGAGTCGTTCGTGCTCCTCGTGCCGAAGTCCCATGCGCTGGCCCGCCGTCGTCTGCCCAAGCTGGCGGACCTCGCGAAGGAGTCGTTCGTTTTCTACAAGGGCAGGGCGCGCGACGTCGCCCAAGCCGCGTGTCGTTCGGCCGGCTTCGAGCCGAAGACGGCGTGCGAGAGCGGCGAACTGGAGACGATCCGGTCTCTCGTGGCGGCGGACCTGGGCATCGCGTTGCTCCCCGAGCTCGCCGCACGTGGCTCGGTGCCAGGCTGCGCGGTTGTCCGCCTAGGCGGGAGTCCGCTCCGCCGTTCCGTGGCCTTGCTTCAGCGGCGTAATCAGGAGCTTTCTCCCTCGGCCCAGTCGTTCCGCCGGCTGCTGATCGGCGAGGCTGGGGTGTAGCCGACGAAATCGCCCCTTGAAGGCTGGGGTTAAGTCCTTCTGATGGGCTTATCCCCATGCACGACGCCAAAGATACCCGCGATACTTACCCTCGAACGCGGCGCTATATCTATCTTAAAGATGACTAGACCTTGGACCTCAAATCGACAAACATCAACTCATTTGTAACGATGTTGAAAGGCTTGATTTTTTTCGTACGAACCAAGACAGTTCCGGGCTCAGAATACATTTCTCGAATAGTGTGGGAACCATGGCTGGAGAGCCTCGAACGCAGCTGCTGCACGAAAAATATCAGTCTCGAAATTAATTCGCGCTACGATCTGCAGACCAACGGGTAAACCTGACTGAGTAAAACCCACCGGTATAGATGCGGCGGGCTGCCCCGTGAGATTGAATGGGTAGGTGTAGTACACCCAAGAAACGATATTTCGGTCTGTCTGGTTCGGCGGCACATTAAGTCCAACGTCAAACGCTGGGCACGGTGTTACCGGGGACAGCAATAGGTCGAATTCCTCGAAAAATTGTCGAAGATGCTCTCTAAGTTCATAGCGCCGGAATACCTTGGTGTAGTACTCTTCTGAAGTCTGACTCAGCGCATCTTTCAAGACATCGACAACCGCTGGATCCAAGAGCTCCCCTTGCTCTTTCAATGGTTTTTTCAAACGAACTCCAACGCCAGCGTAAAATTCGGACATCCATAGGTCTACTGGATCTGCTGATAAAACCTTCTCAACTTCAACGACCTCGCAGCCCAATTCCTCAAACCGCTGGGCGGCCCGCTCGGTGATCTGCACAACCTCCGAATCCGGACGAGCGTAGCCCAGAGTTCTGCTCCACGCTACTCTCATACCTTTCACGGGAGAACTACAGGCAGCAAGATAGTCCGGCACCGGACCGGCAACAGAGAACGGATCCCGACGATCATGTCCACTAATAACCGACAGTAGTAACGCTGCGTCGCTAACCGTACGGGCAAGCGGCCCGACATGAGCAAGTGTTGGGGTTGCCGAAACGGGAAAAATGGGAACCCGGCCAAACTGCGCCTTGATTCCAAAAAGGCCTGAGAGCGCTGCTGGAATTCGGATTGACCCACCACCGTCCGTGCCAAGTGCGAAAGGTGTCACGCCTGCAACAACACTTGCGACGGCCCCGCAACTAGAACCTCCAGGCGTCTTTGATGGATCCCAGGGGTTCCGAGTAACGCCAGTCAGTGGCGAATCGCCAACCGCCTTGCAACCAAATTCACTCGTAGTCGTTTTGCCGACAATGCATGCTCCT
>RGWK01000326.1 GCA_010029775.1 Gammaproteobacteria bacterium | reverse complement strand
CTCAGGCTCAAGGCGACCAACCACCACGGCGAGTGGGGCATTGGCAGGAATACCAAACTCCGCACGGATCGCCTCGCCACCAGTCGCCTCGTCAAATCGTTCGAGGTCGACACCGTTGTAGATGCGGCTGATTGGTGTGGTGTCGCGCCCTTCAGCAACGAGCTTGTCGACAATGGCATCGCTCACCGCAATGAGGCGATTGATCTTTGGCGTGATGCGCTCGAGCAGCTCGCGGTCGGCAGGCGATCGGAAGCGGCTCGAATGCACGGTGGAGACCATGTACGGGCGGTGCCCGGTGCGCCGCTCCACGATGTCGAGAGCGGCCACACCGACTACCTCGGCGCGGTACATGTGGGCATGAAGCACCTGGGTGCCCAGGGCGATCAGTCGGTCGGCAAGTAGCTCAGCAGAGCGCTCGTCACTTGGCTCTTCAATCACCTCGGTGGCGTAACCCAGTCGCTGCAGCCGAGCCATCGTGCTGCCGTGCGAGAGCGAGATGACGTGTGTCTCATGTCGTGATGGGTCGAGGCGCAGCACGGTGCTCACCACGCTCTCTTGTGCGCCTCCGTTCGTGCCCGTTGCTAGGAGCTGCACCACGCGCAGGCGCGTGCCGTCAGGGAGCGGCCCCTTTGGCGCGCGTCCGCCGCCGTGTTCGCCTGCCTTTGGCTTAGTCATTCGTTGCACTCATTACGCTGGCACCGTGATCATCAACACATCGACATCTGTTGCGCCAACCTCGTACTTGTAGCTCTCATTGCCGCGCAAGAAGTCAAACGTCTGCTTGCGCTCGCTAATTGCCATCTGCAACCCGTGCGCAAAGAGCAGGATGCCTGGTGATAACGCACGAGCCGCAAGTTCACCACCCGCGTTCCAATAGCGAATACCCGTTTCGTCCCGCAAGAATAGTCCCGCAGCAAACGCACCGAACTCGAGATTGCGCGCAACGATGATGGTGATCAACCCTTCTGGTGCACGCGCAAAGAGTTCGCGCATGAACGCTTCGTCGCGAGCACCCTTCTCATCTTCGGTAAAGAGGCCGTGGTGGCCCCAACGCGCGCGGTGCAACCTAATGAACTCAGGAAGATCGTCAACGGCGTGTGCCTTCGCACTGATCGTTACACCGGCGCCTTCGCCGCGCCGAACCTTGCGGCGAATCTCATGTCGATCTTTCTTGTCGATGCGTTCTAGGTGCTCATCGAAGGTGGTGATGTTCGTAAGGTCAATTGCTGGTGCAGGCTCTTCAACGGCTGTGGTTGCTGAGCGCGTGGTGTTGGCAGCGAGTGCGCTCATCAGCAGCGCATGAGCTCGATCTGCACGACGCAAGCGACGAAGATCAAGCGTTGCTGGGTCGGCGTAGAGGTGCGTGACAAGTGCATCCACAGCACTGGCGCTCTCCGTGCTGGTGAGATCGAGCAGCACCGTTGCATAGTCAATGTGATAGGTCGCACCCATGTAGCGCACGCCATCGGGCCGAAGCATGAGTGGGAGATAGGCGAAGAGCACACCGGCTGCGTCATAGACAGCAAGGGAGATGTCAGTCGCCTCTGCGCCGTAGCCGATCCACCATGCCTCGTGCACGGCACGGTGACTGAATGCGCTTGCGGTTGGGTTGGTCGCGAGGAGCCGCTCCCACTCACCTGCCGGCAGTTCGGCGAGCGGCAGGGTTCGTACGGTCCAGGCGGTGGTGGAGGTCATGTGCGTATCGTACCGCCCGATACGCAGGGGGTACGTGCAACGCACGATCCTGCGGGGATGCAGTTCACCGAGCGTGCCCGCGATGCACTTGCCGAGTTGCAGCGCGCCGCCGCACCAGTCCTGGCGCTCCTCGCCCCTCAGCGCTGTGGCGCGTGCGGCATCGAAGGGGCGCTCCTCTGCACCGAGTGCCGAGATGAACTTGGTCTCACTGGCGACGGTCGTGTAGAGCTGGGTGTCGCACCGATCGGCTGCGACGCTGGCGCATGGATCGGTCCATATGAGGGGGGCCTCGGTGAGGTGGCGCGAGTACTGAAGTTCCACGGTGTGCCTGCACTGGCAGAGCCGCTCGGCCTTGGGTTGCAACGTGCGATCCGTGCCGTGCAGCAAGAGATCGGTGGTGAGGCCACCCTTGTGCCAATTCCCACCGATCCGGCGCGACTTCGCGATCGTGGCTTCGATCATGCCGCACTGATCGCGTCCGCAGCCGCACGCGCACTCCCGTGCGCGCTAGTGCCACTCCTCGAGCGAACGAGGGCGGTGCCGGCACTGCACGCCCTTGGTCGTGCCGAACGGCGACGGGTCATGGATCGCGTCTTCGCCGTACGCGCGGGTGTTGAACTCCCACAACGCGTCATTCTGGTCGACGACATTTGGACGAGTGGGGCCACTTTCGAGGCAGCAGCAGCATCCCTTCAGGCGGCAGGC
>RGWK01000325.1 GCA_010029775.1 Gammaproteobacteria bacterium | reverse complement strand
GGCAGAGCGCCCGCAACCGCAGAAGACCCAGAAAGACCCGCGCGTAGCCGCGTATGCCAAGGAGTGGATTGACGCCAACAACTGGTACGACCCGTCCGGCAAGGACGAGGATTCGGCCATTGTGAAGGTCATCGACCAGCGATTGGCGGCCGAGGGGTATAACCCTGCGAGCGAGGATTACTGGATTGAGCTCGACAACCGGGTGGCCCGCAGGCTCCCCCACCGATACGGAGAGGAAGCTGTGGAAAAGCCAAAAACCGCTGCAAAACGCGGTGGTCCGCCGGTAGGGGGCAAGCGTGAATATGCGCCGCCGTCTACCCGAAAAGAGATTTATATCAGCCCTGAGCGCAAGCAGGCGCTCGTGGACGCAGGCGTCTGGGACAACCCGGAGTTGCGTCAACGCTACATTAAGCGTTATGCTGACTATGATCGTAACAATTCTTCTCGCTAAACAAGGGAGCGAGTTATGAGCGATGAAAGACTGAAGAAAGTTCTTGGCGAAGGTCGTGAGAGCCGCAGCGCGTATGATCGCGCAGCCACTGAGAGCCGCGAGCTGTCAGACGACGACCGGGTTGAGATGTTTCGTCAGCAGTTTATTCAGGCCGCGTTGCCTGATCTGCCGAAGATTCCGGGTTACCACACTTGCTGGTTGACCACGACGAACCCTAGAGATTCGATTCAGGCGCGAATTCGGCTTGGATATGAGCCGATTAAGCCCGAAGAGGTTCCCGGTTGGGAATACGCTTCGATTAAAACTGGCGAATGGATGGGGTTCATTGGGGTCAACGAGATGCTTGCGTTCAAGCTTCCGATGGCGCTGTACAAGAGGTACATGCAGGCGGTGCACTACGATGCCCCCAATCAGGAAGAAGAACGGCTGCTTGGTGCGACTGAGAGCATGCGTGAGCAGGCCGAGCGCGCTGGGTCAAGGTTGGTCGAAGGTGACGGCATGTCGGCAATTCGGGAATCTGCCAAGGTACGCGCACCTAACGAATGGGCGTAACTTGGTAACTTTTTTCTGAGGGTAACCAAATGTCTTCTACCAGCGCAGCTTTTGGCCTGCGTCCGGCTTTTCATCCAAGTGGGATCGTTCGACCCACCGCGATGACGATTGCCTCCGGATACGGTGCCAATATTCTTCAGTTCCAGCCCGTCCTTATTGCCGGCACCGGTGGTGTCATTGAGGCAGCGGGTGCCAGTGATCCTATCGTGGGTACGTTCATGGGTGTCGAGTTCACCGACACTGATGGCCGTCGCCGCGTGAGCAACAAGTGGACGGCTTCTACGTCGGCCACTGACATCGTTGCCTACGTGACCACTGATCCGGCGATTGTGTACGAGATTCAGTCGGACGCAACGCTGAGCATCTCGGACATCGGCTCCCAGATGGACTTTGATAGCGTTACGGCAGGTAACACCACCGTGGGTCTCTCGCAGGCCATGTTGGACGTTGCTTCCAAGACGACTTCCGGCAATGCTATTTGCCGCGTTGTAAACCTCGCCCCCGAAGTCAGCAATGCTTGGGGTGATGCTTACGTCATCGTTCAGGTCCAGATTAGCGAGCACCAGTTTGTCGCTAATAAGGCTGCATTTTAAGGAGGACTAGAACATGGCAGTCCCAATGCGTAGTACTGACTTTCGTTCCATTGTTGAGCCTATTCTTAACGAGGCTTTCGATGGCGTTTATGACCAGCGTGCTGACGAGTGGAAGCAAGTCTTCGTCCAGCAGCAGGGCATTCCCCGCAACTACCACGAAGAGCCGGTTCTGTACGGGTTCGGCGCTGCTCCGGAACTTCCGGACGGCACCCCGGTCACGTATCAGGCTGGTGGCGTGCTCTTCTTGCAGCGTTACGTCTACAAGGTCTACGGCCTTGCATTCGCGCTCACGAAGGTGCTCGTGGAAGATGGTGACCACATCCGTATCGGCCAGACCTACGCGAAGCATCTCGCGCAGTCGCTGATCGAAACGAAGGAAACCCTCTGCGCCAACGTCCTGAACCGTGCCTTTACGGCGGGTTACAACGGTGGCGACGGCACCACGCTTGTCGCGACCAACCACCCGCTCGCTGCTGGCACCTTCAGCAACCAGCTCACGACCCCGGCTGCGCTCTCGCAGACCTCGCTGGAGCAGCTCCTCATTCAGATCCGCAACGCTGTTGACAACAACGGCAAGCGCATCCGTTTGAACCCGGAGAAGCTCGTCGTGTCGCCGTCGAACGTGTTCCAAGCGGAAGTGCTCCTCAAGAGCGTCCTCCGTACCGGCACGGCTGACAACGACATCAACCCGGTGAAGTCGATGGGCCTCCTCGCTGGCGGTCAGGCTAACCTGTCGCGTTTGACCTCGACCACCGCTTGGTGGGTGAAGACGGACGCGCCGGAAGGCCTCAAGCTGATGATGCG
>RGWK01000324.1 GCA_010029775.1 Gammaproteobacteria bacterium | reverse complement strand
GGTCGGGCTTGGCGGCCACAACTTGCGCGAGATACGTGGCGTGCACCGCGGCATCTTTGGTCGCTTCACCAATGACGGTCGCGCCATGCGCGCGCAGTCGCTCGACGGCGTCGGCCTGCGTGGTGTTGAGGTTGCCGGTGGAGACGAGCTTCGCGCCACCCGCCTGCAGGGTTAGCAGGAGGGCGACGGTCTTCGCCTCTAGGTGAATGCCGGTGCCAATGGTGAGGCCGGCGAAGGGCTGGGTGCGGGTGAACTCTTCGGCGATGCCACGCAGCAGCTTCGACTGCTCGGCGACCCAATCAATGCGCGTGCGCTGCATGGGGGGAGTGTACGGCTACGGCGTTGCAGTGAAGTCGCGCACCTCAATGCCCAACTCATCATCAGCCGCTTCGGGGATCGGGTCAGACCACACACTCAGTGGCAGCCCAGTTGCTTGGTCGTAGGTCACGCGGAACGAGACCTGTTCTTGACGCTCTTCAACAAAGGCGAAGAGCTCTTCGGCACTCAGGGGGAGCAGCTCCAAGATGATCGGGTCGACTTCACTTCCGTCGCTGAGGCGCGTGGCGATGGAGACGCCGTTCTGTACCTGGACCGCGAAGGGCCCGATGTACGTCTCCATGCAGAAGCACTGCCGGGTGATGGTGTAGCGGTAGTTGCTGATGCCACTGGTTGTCCAAACGGCGCGAGCTTCATCGAGCGTGTCAATTTCGCCATCGATCGTTGCGCTCGCCGTTGCCGAGGGCGAGGGGCTGGTGGTGGGGCTCGACGTTGGGCTGCCGCAGGCGGTGACAATCAGGGTAAGGAGTACGACGGCGGCCCAGCCCTTGTTGGTGTGCTGCATACAGTGATTGTATGCCCACGGTGTGCGCTATCGTTCCTGCTCTGCGCAGTAGGTATCAAAACATGGAGGGTGTAATGAGCGACGAGGGGTGGCGTGCCTTTCTTGCCGCCGAGGGGATTGAGGAGTGGGCTGTCCTGCATGGCGGGCCGACGGCGGTCTATCGCACCTCGTCACTCGCCGATGCTGCGGCACTGGCGCAGGTGATTGCTGCGGTACCCGGCCTTAACAGCACCCACGCGCAGATCAACCTGCTCTCTAGCCAAGTCACGGTTCGGCTAACACGTGATCAGTTGGTGATGGAGCGGTCACACGTTGAACTTGCGCGTGCGGTTTCGGCGGTGGCGAAGGCACATGGTGCCGTGGCTGACCGGAGTGCGGTGAGTGAGGTGCAGGTTGCGATCTCGGCGAAGCCCGACGCGATTGACTTGGGTTTCTGGCGCGCGGTGCTCGGCTACGCGCCGATGCAGAGTGACAACGCGATCGATCCGCTCGGCAACAGCTCCACTGTGTGGATGCAAGAGCTCGACGCGGCGAAGCCGCTGCGCCACGCCATGCACATCGACGTCTCAGTGCCGCGCGAACAGGCGGAGGTGCGATTCGCCGCCGCCGTTGCGGCAGGCGGTGTCGTCGTTGATGCGTCGCATGCGCCGTCCTACTGGATCCTTGCCGACCGCTCCGGCAACAAGGTTTGCATTGCCGCCTGGCCCGACGGGGCAGTTGAGCCCAACGATGGTGACGCGGGCGAGGAGCGCGCCGACTAGGTCGCCCGACCCCCGGTTTTCGGGGGCCTTTCGAGCGGGGAACGCCCCCATGCGTCATAGAACAGATGTTCTATACTCCGCCGTCCTATGGCTGAGTCTGCCGCACGAATCGAGGCCCTGACCCGCCTCCAGCAGCGCTGGGGTGCGGGGATTATTCGGCGCGGCGTTGAGGTGGGTGACGCGGGGCTGCGGGTGGCGCCGGCCCGTGCCACCGGGGTCGCCGCCTTTGATGCGCTGCTCGGTCGGCGCGGCCTCCCCGACGGCATCACCCTGCTGCGCGGCGCGCTCGGATCTGGACGCACCACGTTGGCCCTGCGCGCACTCGCCGCAACGCAAGCGGCGGGCGGTGCCGCGGCATGGATCGATGCATCGCACAGCTTCGATCCGCTCGAGGCGGCAACGCGCGGCGTTGCGTTGCGCGAGCTGCCGATTCTGGTGCCGTTACATACAAGTGAAGCAATCGAAATGGCTGGTGCGCTCTTGGCCGCGGATGCTGCAGATTTACTGGTGCTCGACCTTTCACTGGTGCGCGGACCTGCGGTGCGCAGCGATGCACTGGAACGACTCGCCGCGCGCGCACGTCGCGCTGGTACGTCGTTGATGGTGCTACTCGATGACGCCGTTGCGGTGCATGCCGATGCCGCCGTCTCGTGTGCGGTGGTGTCGTGGTTGCGCGTGGGTGGCGATGTGCTTGGTCGTCGCGTGCTGCTGACGCTGACTGCTGGCCCACGCACCGGCGCAAGTGGCGTAGTGGATGTGTACGAGGGTCGTAACGCGCGCGCCGATCTGCGCATTGGTCGCTTACTAGTTGAGGAGGTGGCATGCGCACCCTTGCGCTCTACTGGCCAACACTGAGCGCTCTTGCCGATCGCA
>RGWK01000323.1 GCA_010029775.1 Gammaproteobacteria bacterium | reverse complement strand
GGCGAGCGAACGAGGCGCGCTGCATCGATCAGCGAGGCATGGTTGAGTTCGTCCGCCAGCAGCACATCTCGTCGATCCGCGAGTGCACCCAGCACACCGAGGTTGGCCATGTAGCCCGTTGAGAACACCAGCGCTCGCTCGCGCCCAATGAATTGCGCGACGTCGCGCTCGAGAGCCTCATGCTCGCCGCAGTGACCGCTGACCAGGTGCGATGCGCCGGCTCCGGCGCCGTGTCGCTGCGCCGCATCGGCCATCACTGCGGCGAGACGCGGGTCCTGGGCGAGACCGAGATAATCGTTGCTGCAGAAGTTGATGCGACCATCGCCCGCAAGCTCGCGTCGCCTGCGAAGATTGCGCGCATCGATATCGCGCAGTGCAGCAGCAACGGCCTCAGGCGTGCAGCGCACCGGCCGCTCCGGTCGCCGCGTGCATGCCGAGTCGTGTCAGCAGCATGCGATCGTGTTCGACATCCGGGTTGCCGGTCGTGAGAAGTTTCTCGCCGTAAAAGATCGAGTTCGCACCGGCAAAGAACGCGAGCGCCTGCAACTCGTCGGACATGCGCTCGCGGCCGGCCGATAAGCGCACTGCCGAGCGAGGCATGAGGATGCGGGCTACAGCGATGGTGCGTACGAAGTCGAAAGGATCGATGGGCGCCTGATCCGCGAGCGGCGTGCCCGGTACGGCGACCAGCTGGTTAATGGGCACGCTCTCGGGATGTTGTGGCAGATTGGCGAGCACCTGCAGCATGCGGGCGCGGTCGCGAACGGTTTCGCCCATGCCGACGATGCCGCCGCAGCACACGCTCATGCCCGCCTCGCGCACGGCTTCGAGCGTATCGAGACGGTCCTGAAAATCACGGGTCGTGATGATTTTTTCGTAGTACTCGGGCGAGGTGTCGATGTTGTGGTTGTAATAGTCGAGGCCCGCGTCGCGCAGCTCCTGCGCCTGTTCGCGCGTCAGCATGCCGAGCGTGGCGCAGCTCTCCATGCCGAGCGCACGGACCTCGCGGATCATCGCCGTCATCACTTCCATATCGCGCTTCTTCGGCGAGCGCCATGCCGCACCCATGCAAAAGCGCGTCGCACCGGCGTCGCGCGCCGCCTTGGCCCGCTCGGTCACGTCGGCCACGGCCAGCAGTGCTTCGCGATCGAGACCCGTGTCGTAGCGGATGCTCTGCGGGCAGTAGGCGCAGTCCTCGGGGCAGGCACCGGTCTTCACCGACAGCAACGTACTCATTTGTACGGCATTCGGCTGCTGGTGCTGACGGTGCAGTTGCTGAGCCCGGAACAGCAGGTCCTGGAAGGGCAGCGCGAACAGCGCCTCGACCTCCTCGACGCTCCAATCGTGGCGCAGATCGTTCGCGGGGGTCGTCGAGGGTGTGGCCATGGTGTTTTCCGTCCTTTGCGCAGGTTTCGGGCCGTGCTTGCCGGCGCGGTTGCCGGGCAGCCTCTCCAGCCGCCGCGGCATGGTCGGCAACGCACCGGAGATTGTCAACTTGCAGCAAGCCCAACAGTCGACAATCGCCTCGGCCGCGGCTCGGTGGCTGCGGCTGCGCAGTCTGCAGCTGCCTTGGGGTCGGCGGTGGAGCTTCCTCTGCGTGAGTGCGCGCTGCATTTACTGCGGCGGCCCAGGTGATCTCGGTGCGATCGACCTATGCGAGGCCTGTCTGGCGACGCTGCCGTGGCTGCCCCCGGGTGGTGGTGGCGAAGCACGAGCGGTGTTCGCCTACCAACCGCCCATCGACGACGATCTGCGCGCCCTGAAATTCAACGGCGACCTGCGACCCGCGCGGGTACTTGGCGCACTGTGTGCGGCGCGGCTCGCGCAGGATGGAGTCGTGCCCCGCTGCATCGTGCCGGTGCCGCTGCATCCACAGCGGTTAAGAGAGCGCGGCTTCAACCAGGCGAGTCGTTTGGCGCGGGAGCTCGCCGCTTGGCTGGGTGTGCCGGTTGAAGAGCGGTGGTTAATCCGCCGTCGCTCAACCGCAGCTCAAACGTCGTTACCGGCAGCCGAGCGTCGCCGCAACGTGCACGGCGCATTCACACTGTCGACGCTCGGTCTTACCGAGCCCGAGCTGAGTGGCGCCTCGAGGGCCTGCATCGTGCTGCTCGATGATGTGCTGACCACCGGCGCCACCTTGCAGGCTGCCGGTGCCGCGTTCGGCGCTGCGGTGAGCCTTCAGCGTTGGACGGTGGCGATGGCGATGCCGGCAAAGATGGCGAAGCCGACGTAATTATTGTTGAGAAACGCCTTGAAGCAGGCCGCAGGTTCGCGGCGTCGACTGCTCCACAGCTGCCCGGCGAACAAGACCGCGGCAGTGACGAGTCCCAAAAAATAAAAGACGCCGAGGCCGCGTTGGAGACCCACCATCACGAGCAGCGCCAGCATGAGTGTCTGACACAGTGCAATGATGGCGAGATCCGCCTTGCCGAACAGGATGGCGGTCGACTTCAGTCCGAGCTTCAGATCGTCGGGACGATCGA
>RGWK01000322.1 GCA_010029775.1 Gammaproteobacteria bacterium | reverse complement strand
CACGACCTGAGGCTATAAAGCTCGCTCCGTTAGTGGCGGAGTTAAAAGGTGGTTCGGCCGATATCGATGTCAAAGTTGTGGCAACGGGACAGCATCGGGATATGACAAAAAACATATTCCGTTTTTTTGGAATCATCCCCGACGTCGATTTGGACATCATGACAAGAAATCAGTCGCTCTCCGATATGACTGCGTCGACGTTGCGGGAGATGGATCACGTTTACGCGAAATTTAATCCAGATGCTGTATTTGTGCAGGGTGATACCACTACCGCAATGGTCGCGTCGATTTGCGCGTTCTACAGAAAAATTAAGGTGTTTCACGTTGAGGCGGGGCTGCGTACGCGCGATATCTACTCACCGTTCCCGGAGGAATTCAACAGGCGCGTAATTTCGGTTGTAGCAGAACTGTATTTCGCACCGACGGCGATGTCTGCCAGGAATTTATTTGAGATGAGGATTCCGGAGGATCGAATCGTCGTGACTGGTAACACCGGCATCGACGCGCTGCGTCGTACACTCGAGATTCAAAGGGAAGCGCCGCCGGTTCTCCCTGCGAAAGTGGCTGAAGTCCTCAATAAAAAAGGGCAGAAAAAATTAGTTTTAGTTACCGGGCATAGAAGGGAGTCATTCGGTTCCGGCATGGAAAACATTTGTCTGGCGCTTCGTGAAATCGCCCGCGAGCGCGAAGACGTGATCGTTTTGTACCCGGTTCACCTCAACCCCAATGTACAGACACCTGTTTACGGAATACTCGCGAATCAACCTGGTGTGGAGTTGGTCGATCCGGTTGATTATCCGGCGTTTGTGCATCTGTTGAGGGAGTCTTTTTTAGTCCTTACCGATTCGGGTGGCATTCAGGAGGAGGCACCGTTTCTCGGAAAGCCGGTGCTGGTGATGCGAGGCGTTACTGAAAGGCCCGAGGGTGTCGAGGCTGGTGTTTCACGGCTCGTCGGAACGGAGACAGCATCAATAGTCTCGCACACGAAGTTATTGTTGGAGGACCCGGCAACTTATTTTCGGATGGCACAGAAACGCGATGTCTACGGTGATGGCTTCGCATCCGAGAAAATTGTTCAGGCTGCTCGGCGTGCATTGTGTCTCGACCCCGAGACTCGCCGCCCCTTTCTCACAAACGATTGATTAAGACGGGATGAACATCGCGGGGGATATGTAGCTCCCGGTTGCGAGCGGATCGATCAACATGTTCACTCACTGAGCGTTTCGATTCCGTCACAAACCCGGCGATTCGGTTCGTTTCGGGGGAGGGGTGGGATTCCGGCCCGCCGGGGTGCTAGACTTCGCGCCCCCGTTTGGGGTCAGACGACAGCGCGCCCGTAGCTCAGTTGGATAGAGCGCATGGCTACGAACCATGAGGTCAGGAGTTCGAATCTCTTCGGGCGCGCCATTTGACCTGCCACCGGATTCGGGGTTGATTTCAAAGTGATATCACTTTAATATCTCTGTGCCCGTTGGGGTTCCGACCCCGTTTTCTTCAGGAGCACAGTCATGAATACCGGTCTTCGTCCCGCCAGCAAGGAAGTGGAAGTCAGCGTGCAGAGCGGCTGGCTACTGCTGTTGCCCGTTCTGTTGTCCTACCCATTGGGTATAGCCCTGATCATCGCTGCTGCCAACGGGGACGTTAGTTCGGCCTCAGGTTTCCTCGGCGGCGCGTTGCTGGTCCTCGCCGTGGTCGGTTCGGTCGGCTTTTTTACGCTCCAGCCCAATGAGTCCCGGGTGCTGGTGTTGTTCGGTGATTACAAGGGCACGGTCCGTAAAGAAGGTTTTCACTGGGGTAACCCGTTTTACTCCGGTGGCGTCAGCAAGGCCTCCATCTCTACCGAGGGTGAGCGCATCACCGTGCAAGCCAAGCGCAATCCGCGCATGAAGGTTTCGCTGCGTGCGCGCAATCTCAACGGCGAGCGCCTGAAGGTGAACGACAAGAACGGTAACCCGATCGAGATCGCTGCGGTCGTGGTGTGGCGGGTGCAGGACACCGCCCAGGCCATGTTCGATGTGGATGATTACGAGGATTACGTCAGCGTGCAGGCGGAGTCCGCCGTGCGCCACCTCGGCAGTCAGTACGCCTACGATCACGGTGAGGCGCATGAGGTCACGCTGCGCAGCGGCACCGAAGAGGTCACCGCCGCGCTGCAGGCCGAGTTACAGGAGCGCTTGGCGCGCGCCGGCGTGGTGGTCGAGGAGGCGCGGCTCACGCATCTCGCCTATGCCCCCGAGATTGCACAGACGATGCTGCGTCGGCAGCAGGCCGATGCCGTGCTCGCCGCGCGGCAGAAGATCGTGCAGGGTGCAGTCGGCATGGTGGAGATGGCGCTCAGCGAACTCGCCAAGCGCGGTGTGGTCGAGCTTGACCCTGAGCGCAAGGCCGCGATGGTCTCTAACCTGATGGTGGTGCTTTGCGGCGAGTCGGATGCCAAGCCTGTGATCAACGCCGGGACGCTGTACGGCTGATCGCGTGTCGGCCCGCAAGTCGTTTCTGCTGCGGATGGATCCGGCGCT
>RGWK01000321.1 GCA_010029775.1 Gammaproteobacteria bacterium | reverse complement strand
AGGCGAGTTGACGAGGAGTTGTCGTGACGGAGTGCATCAAGACCGAAGTAGTCATCATCGGCGCGGGACCCTGTGGCTTGTTCCAGGTGTTCGAGCTGGGCTTGCTCGGCATGCGAGCCCACGTGCTCGACTCCCTCAAGACCCCCGGCGGGCAGTGCACGGAGCTCTACCCGGACAAGCCCATCTACGACATCCCTGCGCTGCCCGTGTGCGGCGCCCAGGAACTCGTCGATCGGCTGATGCAGCAGATCAAGCCCTTTGAGCCGCAGTTCCACCTCGGCGAAGAAGTCATGCAGGTCACCCCGCGCGACGATCGTCGCTTCGATGTGGTCACGGCACAAGGCACTCGGTTCGATGCCGGCGCTATCGTCATTGCCGCAGGCGTCGGCTCCTTCCAGCCCCGGCGGCTCGGCGCTGCGGGCGGTGAGCCCTTCGAGGGCCGTCAGATCCACTATCGCGTCAAGAACGCCGATGCGTACCGAACAGCGCCGCTGGTGATTTTCGGCGGTGGTGATTCGGCGCTCGATTGGGCTCTCGAGTTCGCGCCGACCTCGCCGTCGCTGACGCTCGTGCACCGACGTAACGAGTTCCGCGCGGCCCCCGCCTCGGTGGCACGCATGCGTGAGCTCGAGGCTGCTGGCCAGTTGCGCTTCATCGAGGGCCTCGCCGAGTCGGTGATGACCGACGGGGATCGGCTGGTGGGCGTGCGCGTGAAGGCGAGCGACGGGACGATGCACGATCTATCCGCCGAGCATGTGTTTGCTTTCTTCGGGCTGCACCCGAAGCTCGGTCCTGTGGCCGAATGGGGGCTTGAGCTCGAGCGCAAGGCGCTGAAGGTCGACACCGAAAAATTCCAGACCAGCGTTCCTGGAATCTTTGCGGTAGGTGACATCAATACCTATCCAGGCAAGAAGAAGTTGATCCTTTCCGGTTTTCACGAAGCAGCTCTGGCGGCATTCGGTATCCAGAGTTGGCTGTATCCGGAAAAGAAGCAGTTCCTGCAGTACACGACGACGAGCCCCGTCATGCAGAAACGGCTCGGGGTGGGCTGAGCGTGGATCGTCGGCTCGCCGACCTGCTGCAGCAGTTCGAACTCGAGCGTCTGGAGGTCAATTTGTTTCGCGGTGAGAGCCGCGACATCGGCAGCCCCCAGGTGTTCGGCGGTCAGGTGCTCGGGCAGGCGCTGTTGGCGGCCTATTCGACCATCGACGATCTGCGGGTTCACTCGCTGCACGCCTACTTTCTGCGGCGCGGCGATTTCAATCTGCCCATCGTCTACCAGGTCGATCGTAGTCGCGACGGTCACTCGTTCTCCTCGCGCCGTGTCATCGCCATCCAGAACGGCGCGCAGATCTTCACCTTCTCGGCTTCGTTTCAGCGCCCCGAGGAAGGGCTCGAGCATCAGATCAGCATGCCCTCGGTGCCGCCACCCGAGACGCTCCCTGATTGGAGTCGCCCCGCGCCCGATGTGGCAGCCCGCTTGCCGGAGAAGCTGCGTCGCTTCTTGTTTCGAGAGCGTCCCGTCGAGATGCGTCCGGTGGAGCCGATAGATTTTCTAAGCCCGCGGCCGCGTCCCCCGGTGGAACACATCTGGTTCAAGGTGTGTGATCGATTGCCGGACGACCATCGCCTGCACGCCTGCCTGCTCGCCTACATGTCTGACTTCAGTCTGCTGAATACGGCCACGCAGCCGCACGCAGGCGAGTTTTCGGTCGATGAGTTGACGATGGCCAGCATCGATCATGCGATGTGGTTCCATCGTGGGGTTCGCGCCGACGAGTGGCTGCTCTACTCGATCGACAGTCCGAGTGCTTCGGGTTCGCGCGGATTTGCACGAGGATCCGTGTTCAGTCGCGAGGGCGTGCTGGTGGCGAGCACGGCGCAGGAAGGCTTGATGCGTGTGGGTGCGCCACGACGCAAGACACAGTAAAAACATTACGGGGGGTTGAAATCATGACGGGGTTGGTACGCAACAGGTTCAAGCACACTGCCAAGCGTCGAGTACTGGGAATGTGGCTGGCGACGACACTCGTTGCGCTGACTCTGCCCGCCGCGATGGCCCAGACTCCGGCCGGCACGCAAACTGCGGCGATCACAGACTCGCCCGCCTACAAGCGCGGTCGCCTGCTTTTTATTCAGTGCCGTGCGTGTCACGATTTGAAGCCAAGTCCGGTCGAGAAGGTTGGACCCAACCTTGCGGGCTTGTTTGGTCGGGCCTCGGCATCGGCACCGGATTTTGCTTATTCGCCGGCGCTGCGCAACGCGAAGATCACGTGGGATCGCAAGACGCTCGATACCTGGATCGAAAAGCCGGGCGCCGTGGTCCCGGGCAACATCATGGCCTTCGCCGGCATCGCCAATCCGGCAGATCGGGCGGCGCTTATCACGTATCTCGAAGTCGAGTCCGCCAGCCCGTAAATTCTCAGCGGTCGGCGACGAAGCGCTCGAGTTGTTCAAGCAGCAGCGGGTTGAATCGCGCCGGGTCCTCCATCATCAGGAAGTGACCGCTTTGCGGCATG
>RGWK01000033.1 GCA_010029775.1 Gammaproteobacteria bacterium | reverse complement strand
ACCTGCGGGCGCCCGGCATCGGGAAGGAGGGGCCGTAGGAGCTGGCGCATGGGCGCGCAAGCTTACCGTGCCGTGAGCGTGAGGCAAGCCCCGCGGGTGTGGTTAAATCTCCGTCGCATGTTCCAGCCCCTGTCGCTGTTCGTCGGACTGCGCTACGTGCGTTCGCGAACCCGCAAGTTCTTCGTCTCGTTCATCACCTGGGTGTCGCTGGTCGGGGTGTGCGTCGGCGTGGCTGCGCTGATCGTCATCCTGTCAGTGATGAACGGCTTCGAGGGTCAATTGCGCGACCGGCTGCTGGCATTGTCCACCCACGCCCGGGTCATCGTGGCAGGGCCGGGCGCCGCGGCGCCCTCGGTGAGCGAATGGCAAGCCGTGCAAGCGCGTCTCGCCGCGTCGCCTGCAGTGCGGGGCGTTGCGCCCTACATCGAACTGCAGGCGCTCGCCGTGCGTACGCCCGAGATGCTGCCGCTGCAGTTGCGCGGTATCGATCCGCAACTCGAACCGCGGGTGTCGCAGGCCGCTGCAGCGGTCATCGAGGGTCGCCTGGGTGATCTCGCTCCCGGCGCCAATCGAGTGATCCTCGGCAGCGTGGTGGCGCGTCTGCTCGGCGTGCAGCGCGGCGATACGGTGACGCTGCTTATCCCAGGCCTAAATGCGTCGGGCACCCCCGAGCCGCGACTGCGCGAGTTTCAGGTCGTGGGGATTTTCGAGATCGGGCTGCACGATCACGACGCCACGATCGGCCTTGCACATCTGCAGGACTTGCGTGATCTGACTGCCGATGACCCGCGGGCCTACGGGTTGCACCTGCGTTTTGCCGACGCCATGTCGGCGAGTGCCGAGGCCGCGGCGCTCGCGCCGCAACTTACGGCGGGCCTGACGATTCGCGACTGGACGCAGGATCATGCCAACTATTTCCGCGCGATCCGCATCGAGAAGACCATGATGGCGATCATTCTCATGCTGATCGTCGGCGTCGCGGCATTCAATATTGTGGCGATGCTCGTGATGGTCGTCACCGACAAGCGCACGGACATCGCTATTCTTCGCACCTTTGGTGCCGCGCCGCGCAGTGTGCTCGGCATTTTCCTGACCCAGGGGCTCGTCATCGGCTGGGCGGGCGTGCTGCTCGGCGTGCTGCTCGGTGTCGCCATCGCACTCAACGTCGGCAGCATCGTGCCGGCCATCGAGCAGCTGTTCGGCTTTCACATCATGGACCCCGGCGTGTTCTACATCACGGCGATTCCCTCGGAGCTGCGTTGGAGTCAGGTCGGCACGATCGGCGTTGCAGCCCTGCTGCTGACCGCGCTCGCCACGGTGTACCCGGCGATTCGCGCGACCCGCGTGGCACCTGCCGAAGCGCTGCGGTACGAGTAGGTCACGCGCATGAGCACACGCTGGGAATGGCTGGTCGGTACGCGTTATCTGCGCTCGGCGCATCGGCGCGGCTTCGTGTCGTTTGTCGCCGCGATCTCGGTGATCGGCCTGATGCTCGGCGTCGCCACGCTGATCGTGGTGCTCTCGGTGATGAACGGCTTTGAGCGGGAGCTGCGTTCGCGCATCCTCTCGGTGACTTCGCATGCGACGTTGATGGGTCTTGAGGGCACGCTGCCCGATTGGCAAGGTGCCCGCGAGCGCGCGCTGGCCACGCCGGGCGTGACTCATGCGGTGCCGTACATTGAAGCGCAGGCGATGATCGCCCACGGCTCGCGCGTGCTCGGTACGGCAATCCGTGGGGTCGACCCGGCACTCGAGCGCGAGGCCACCGGACTCGCTGCACACCTGCGTGAGGCGCGGATCGAGGATCTGGAACCTGGACGCTGGCGGGTCGTGCTCGGCGCGGCACTGGCCGCCGAACTTGGGGTGCGCAAGGGTGACTCGGTGGTGCTCATCGCGCCGGAGGGCAGCGCGACACCCGAGGGCGTGATGCCGCGGATGCGGCGCCTGACCGTTGCCGGCACTTTTGATTCGGGCATGTACGAATTCGATCGGGGTCTCGTGCTGCTCAACCTGCGCGATGCGTCCCGTCTCTACCGCATGGGCGAGGAGGTGAGCGGTCTGCGGCTCGCGCTCAATGATCCGCTGCAAGCACCGCAGATGGTGCGTGATCTGGCGCTGTCGCTGGGTGGCGGGTTCTACGTCAGCGACTGGACGCGCAACCACGCCAACTTCTTCCAGTCCATCGAGTTGACCAAGGGGCTGATGTTCGTGATCCTGCTGACCATCGTGGGTGTGGCGGCCTTCAACATCGTTGCGACGCTCGTCATGATCGTCAAGGAAAAGCAGGGCGATATCGCCTTGTTGCGTACGCTCGGCGCATCACCGGCGAGTATCCTTGCCACCTTTGCCGTGCAGGGTGTCCTGATCGGTCTCGTCGGCACGAGTGCCGGTGCTGCTCTCGGCATTGCGCTCGCGCGCAACGTCGAGAGCATCGTGCGGGGGATCGAGCGGCTCTTCGGTGTGCAGTTTCTCGATGCCAAGGTGTACTTCATGAGCGATCTGCCGGCGCAGGTGCAGTGGCTGGACGTGCTCCAGGTGTGTTCAGTGGCGTTCCTGCTCTGTGCGCTGGCCACGGTGTATCCGGCGTGGCGGGCATCGCGTACCCAACCTGCGGAGGCCCTGCGCCATGACTGATGTTGCTGCGGTGCTCGAGGCTGAAGGCCTCGTGCGCGAGTTTCGCGAGGGCGACACGACCCTGCGGGTGCTTGATGGTCTGTCATTGACGATTCGAGCCGGCGAGTGCATCGCGATCGTGGGTGCCTCGGGCTCAGGAAAGACGACACTGCTGCAGATCTTGGGCGGTCTCGATCGGCCGACGGCGGGCACGGTGCGCATCCAGGGTCGCGATATTCATGCACTCGGCGAGGCGGAGCGCGGTGCACTGCGCAATCGCACCATGGGTTTCATCTATCAGTTCCATCACTTGCTGCCGGAGTTTTCGGCGCTTGAGAACGTGGCGATGCCGCTGCTGGTGCGCCGTTTGCCGGTGGCCGAGGCCCGTGAGCGCGCGGCGGCTGTGCTGCAGGAGGTGGGGCTTGCGCAGCGTCTCACCCACAAGCCCCATCAGCTCTCCGGTGGCGAGCGGCAGCGCGCAGCGGTTGCGCGCGCCCTCGTCACCCAGCCGGCGCTTGTTTTTGCCGATGAGCCTACCGGCAATCTCGATGGACGCAACGCTGAACAGGTCTTTGAATTGCTGCTGCGGCTGAATCGCGAGCGGCAGACGAGTCTCGTGATCGTCACCCACGACTTGCGCCTCGCCGCACGCATGGATCGCGTGCTGACCCTGCAGCAGGGAAAACTGCTGCAAGAGGGCAGTTCAGTCGTTTGAGCGCAGCCCGCGCCTGCGGTATTTCTGCCGCGTTCGCCACATCCAGAGTCGATCGAGCAGCAGTCGGCCGCTGATCCCCAGCGTCACCGCGCAGGTGAGGCAGCCGAGCAGCAGGGGTTTCCACATGGGACCAAGCCCATGCTGCAGCCAGTACCAACTGAACTCGAAATCGAATGCGCCGGGCTCTTGGCCGAGCAGCCATCGACCCACGAGGTAGGCGACGTAGTACACGGGCATCACCGTCAGCGGGTTGATCAGGAACACGGTCGCCACGATCGTCGGCACGTTCACCCGGGCGGCGATGGCCACCAGCAACGCCACCGGAATGTGGATGGGCAGTGGAATGAAGCAGATCGCCAGACCCGCGCCGAAGGCGCCGGTGATGCTGCGCCGCTGCAGCGACCACAGGCGTGAGTCGGCGAAGGCGCGCGCGAACGGCCGCGCGTACCACCGATCCTGCAGCGTCTGCGCCTGAGCACTCAGCGTGCGAACGAGATTGCGAAACATCACGAAGTGCTTCTCCGTGCCAAGTGGCTCAGGCTTACCGCGGACGGCGGGCCTGGCCCTGCTGGCCGGCAATTGTACGGTGCTCTTCGGGCCGCTGCGACCGCAGCCGGAACAAGTGCTCGTATTGCTTGCTTTGCTGGTGCTGTCTTGGCTGACGCGGCGCAAGGCTCTCGGACACAGCTTGCTGCTGGCGACGCTGGCGATGCTGGTGACGCTGGCGAGTGCCGCGGATGAACTCGCGCGGCGTTGGCCCGCCTCGCTCGGCGGCGAGCGGGTCGTTGCGCTGCTGCAGATCGACTCGCTGATTGCGCAGCAAAGCGGCGCACTGCAGTTCGACGCCGAGGTGCATATCGAGGCGCCGGTTTCGAAGGCCAGGCACTTGCGGGCACGCGTCGTGTGGCGAGATCCGCCTCGACCCTTGCCTGAAGCCGGCGAGCAGTGGCGGGTGATCCTGCAGTTGTCACCGCCGCAGCGGCCCTTAAATCCTGGTGCCTTCGACATGACTCGCCAATGGTTTGGCGAGCGGCTGCATGCGCAAGCGCAGGTGGTGCCTGCGGCGCTGACGCAGCAGGTGGCGCGAGCAGCGCCGGGTGTGCTGGCGCTGCGCGCCGCGATCGCAGCGCGTATTCGCGACAGCATCGCCGATCGCGATGCCGCAGCGCTCTGTGCTGGGCTCGCAGTCGGTGCCACAGGAGAGATCAGTCGCGAGCAGTGGCGCATCTTCAGTGCTACCGGGACTACGCATCTGGTGGCGATCTCCGGGATGCACGTGACGCTCTTTGCATGGCTCATGGCGGCTGTTGCGCGCCGTGCCTGGCCGGTGCTGCAGCGATCAGGCTTGCGCATCGAGCGCGAGCCCTTTGCCGCCGCACTCGGCGTGAGTGCGGCCTTGCTGTATGCGGTGCTCGCAGGCTTCGGTGTGCCAACCCAGCGAACCGTGATCATGCTTGCGGCGTATTGGTGGCTCAAATTGAGCGGTCGCGAGCAGGACGGTTTCGGCGTGCTCAATATCGCACTCATCGCGGTGCTCTGCCTCGACCCTTTTGCGCCACTCGCTGCAGGTTTTTGGCTCTCGTTCAGTGCGATGGCCGCGTTGCTGCTGGGGGATGTGTTGTGGCAACGCGGTGCGCGCGAGTGGTCTGCATGGCGCATGACGCTGCTCGCCGAGTGGCGCGTGGCGTTGGTGCTCGTGCCGGTGACGCTGGCTTGGTTTGGCACGCTGTCGTTCGCAGGGCTCGCCGTGAACATAGTTGCGATCCCGGTGTTCTCCTTCGTGCTCGTGCCGCTCGTGCTTGCGGGCACCGCGCTCTGTGGTTCGCTCGAGACGTTGGCGCGGCTGCTGTGGCGCGCTGCGGAGCAGGTGTACTTGTGGCTGTGGCCACCGCTCAGCGCTGCGGGCGAGTGGCCCTGGGCCCTGCTCTCGTGGCAGGCACCTGCATGGCTCCTGATCGTGATGGTGTTGATGTTGCCGGTGTGGCTCGTGCCGGTGCCGCGACTGTGGCGCGGTGTCGCCTCGTTGTCGCTCGCTGCCGCGGTGACCCTCGCCCTGTTTACGGGCGCTGAACGCGGTGCGGCACTTGAGGCGGGTGAGGTGGCGATCACCCTGTTCGACGTGGGGGATGGCACAGCCGTGCTCGTACGTACGGCGCGGCATACGCTCGTTTACGACACTGGCGAGTCGTTTGGCACCGAAGGACAGAGGGTCGAGTCGGTAATTACGCCGGCGCTCGGTGCCTACGGGCGCAGGGTGGTTGATGCGCTCATCCTCAGTCGTGCGCAGGGTAGCCGCGCCACGGGCGCTGCGCGGCTCGGTCTGCACAGCCCCGAGAAGAAGATCCTTTTTGGTGGGACATGGCCGGGTTCACCGCGCGGTGCCGAACCCTGCGCCACGCCGCGCCGCTGGGTCTGGGACGGCGTGCGGTTTAGCGTCTTTACCGCGCCCCTGCCCGATGCCTCCTGCGTGTTGTACGTCGATGCCGGGGCGTCGGCGCGAGTGCTGCTGGCCGAGCGGCTCGATGCGGCGGAGGCTAGGGCTCTGCTACGGCGCAATCCTGACGAGGCGGTCGAGCGGCCGATTCGCGCCGATATCGCGCTCGCGCCACGTCGCGGCTCGCCCGCCGCGCTCGTCCCCGCCTTTGCCGCAGCGGTGGCAGCTCGGGATGTGCTGGTCTCGAGCCGCAGTCTCGAACCCGCCAAGCGTCAGCGCATCGCCGCGCTCTGGGGCGTGTCTCCGGAGCGCGTTCGAGGCACTGCCGCCGAGGGTGCGCTCGTCGTGCGCCTGCGCGGCGGGGTGCCCGCGCTCATCGAGCCGCACAGGGCTTCGGTGCCGGATCGCCTGTGGCGCTGGTCGCCGTACTAGGCTGCGGCGCAGCCCGCGGCGCGGGCTGCTCGGCTATGATGTCGACGATGAGTTCCGCGCCCTTCGACGTCTCGAGCGCCAGCCAGGTCTACCGGCGCCTGCTCGGCTACGCTCGGCCGCATCTCGGCATGTTCATGATTGGCGTCGCCGGCATGGCCGTGTTCGCGGCCACGGATGCGGCGCTCGCGTATTTCGTCAAGTTCTTTTTGGCCAATGCGTTCGTCAACCCCGACCCGCGCATCGTGTGGGCGGTGCCGCTCGGTGCCATCGTGTTGTTTGCGGTGCGAGGCATTGGCGATTACGTGGCGGTGTATTTCCCGGGCTGGGTGGGTCGGCAGATCATCAAGTCGCTGCGCAAGGAACTGTTCGGTCACTTCCTGCGGCTACCGATGCGGTATCACTCGGCGAATGCGTCGGGTGCGCTGCTCTCGCGTCTCACCTACAACGTGGAACTGGTTGCCGAGGCCACGACCAGCGCCGTTACCGTGTTGTTGCGCGATACGCTGACCATCATCTTTCTGCTCGGCATGCTGCTGTGGCTCAACTGGCAGCTGGCACTGTTTGTGTTGCTGCTGGGCCCGCCGATTTCCGCACTGATCCAATTTATTAACCGTGCTTTCCGGCGCTACAGCGGGCGGATCCAGTCCTCCATGGGTGACGTGACGCGGGTGGCCAAGGAAGGACTCGAGAGCCAGAAGGTGATCAAGGCGTTCAACGCTGAAGCCCATGAGGAAGCACTGTTCGATACGGTCAATGAGCGCAACCGCCACAACAACATGCGGCTCGTCGGTGCCAAGGCGCTGGCCATTCCGGTAGTGCAGTTGATCGCAGCGCTCGGCCTTGCGGGCGTGCTCTTTTTCTCGATTCGACAGGTGTTCACGCGCGAGATGCGCGTCGATGAGTTCATGGCCTTCCTTACGGCGTTGCTGCTGCTGACGGCGCCGTTGCGACGGCTCATCGGCGTGTTCGGTCCGCTGCAGCAGGGCATCGCCGCGGGCGCGAGCGTCTTCGAAGTGCTCGATACGCCACTCGAGGATGAGGGCGGTGAGCGCCGCGTGCAGCGTGCGCGCGGCGAAGTGGAGTTCCGCAACGTGAGCTTCAGTTACTCGGCCGACAAGGGCGAGGTGCTCTCCTCGGTTAGCTTCGTCGTACGACCGGGGCAGACCGTGGCGATCGTCGGCAAGTCCGGAAGCGGCAAAAGCACGCTCGCGAGCCTGTTGCCGCGTTTCTACGATCCAGATTCCGGCAGCGTGCATCTCGACGGTATCGATCTGCGCGAGTATCGCCGTCGCGACTTGCGCGAGCAGGTGAGCCTGGTCAGCCAAGAAGTGATGTTGTTCGACGATACGATCCGCAACAACATCGCGTTCAACCTGGCTCCAGCCGATTCACCGGCGGTGGAGGAGGCTGCGCGTCTCGCCTACGTCATGGAGTTTGCTGCAGAGTTGCCACAGGGGCTCGACACGCCGCTCGGCGAGCGCGGCTCGCAGCTCTCGGGCGGACAACGTCAGCGCGTATCGATCGCCCGCGCTTTGTTGAAGAACGCACCGCTGCTGGTGCTCGATGAAGCGACGAGCGCCCTCGACAACGAGTCGGAGCGACGCATCCAGGCGGCGCTCGGCAATCTGCTGCGCGACCGCACGACGCTCGTGATCGCGCATCGGCTCTCGACCATCGAACAGGCCGATCTCATCGTCGTGCTGCACGAGGGCCGGGTGGTGGAGACCGGCACCCATCAGGAACTGCTCGCGCGAGAGGGCACCTACGCGCAGCTGCACCGACTGCAGTTCGCTGAGTGATGCGCGCACTCGAACGTCGATTGAACGCATGGTGGTACGGGGATGGGCTGGCAAGCCTGCTGCTCGCGCCGCTCGCGACGCTTTTTGCCGCGGTGACGGCCGTGCGGCGCGGCCTGTACCGACTTGGCTGGCTGCGCGCCTATCGGGCCAGTGTGCCGGTGGTGGTGATCGGCAATCTGTCAGTCGGTGGCACGGGCAAGTCACCACTCGTAGCGCATCTCGCGACCGGCCTGCCTGTGGTGGTGAGTCCCGAGCGTAGCGCGGGCGCCCGTTTGCTCGAGACGCAAGGGATCGATCTGATTCTCTGTGATGATGGGCTGCAGCATTACGCGCTCGCACGCGATCTCGAGGTGGTGGTTATCGATTTTGCACGGGGCTTCGGCAACGGGCGCTTGCTGCCCGCAGGGCCGCTGCGCGAGGGCCCGAATCGCCTCGCGAGCGTGGATGTCGTGGTACTCAACGGTGCGAACGAGATGCAAGCCGACCGATCGGCCTGGCGTGGTCGGGAGGCGACGATCGGCATGCAGCTCGTACCCCAAGCGCTGCGGGGCATCGGGCAGGGGAGCCGCTGGCAGTCGCTCGACCGCTTCGTCGGTCACCCCGTGCATGCGGTGGCCGGGATCGGTCATCCCGAGCGCTTCTTTGCCACCTTGCGTGCCGCCGGGCTGACCGTGGTGGAGCATGCGTTTGCCGATCACCATGCGTACAGCGCAGCCGATTTTGCTTTCGCCGATCGGCTGCCGATTCTGATGACCACCAAGGATGCCGTAAAATGCCGCAGCTTCGCCGATGAGCGGTTCTGGGAACTGCCTGTTGGCGTGCGGCTCGTCCCGGAAGAGGGGCGTGCCTTGCTCGATCGCATCGATGCGCTCTGCCGGCGCAAGGAGTGAGCCGTGATGGACAACCGACTGCTCGATATCCTCGCCTGCCCGTTGTGCAAGGGGCCGCTCGTGCATCACCGTGCCGAGTCCGTGCTCGTGTGCCGCGCCGATCGGCTGGCGTTTCCGATCCGCGATGGCATCCCGCTGATGCTCGAAGAGGAGGCGCGCGTGCTGGCGGCGGATGATCCACTGCTCGCGCGCTGACGCATGTACCGCATCGTTATTCCGGCCCGCTTCGCCTCGACACGCTTGCCGGGCAAGCCGCTGATCGAGCTCGCCGGAAAGCCCATGCTGCGCTGGGTCTACGAACGCGCGCTGCAGTGCCGTGCACGCGAGGTCGTGATCGCGACCGACGATGAACGGATACGAGCCGTGGCGGCCGGGTTTGGTGCCGATGTCATGATGACCGCACTCGATCATGCGAGCGGTACCGATCGCATTGCCGAGGTAGCCGCTGCACGGGGCTGGGATGACGAGGATGTCGTCGTCAATCTGCAGGGCGATGAACCCGGCATGCCGGCAGCGCTGATCGATCAGGTGGCCGATTTGCTCGTGCAGTTTCCAAGAGCCCAGATCGCCACGCTTGCCTCACCGTTGCAGAGCCGAGAGGAATACTTTGACCCAAACGTGGTGAAGCTGGTTACCGATCGCGAGGGCCGGGCGCTGTACTTCAGTCGCGCACCGATTCCCTGGAGCCGCGATCAGCTGCATCTCGATACCCCGGCGCAGTTCGGTGCCCGGCGTCACATCGGTTTGTATGCCTATCGCGTCGGTGCGTTGCGTCGGCTTGCGGCATTAGAGCCCGCGCCGCTCGAGCAGACCGAGAAGCTCGAGCAGCTGCGGGCGCTGTTCCATGGGCTGGAAATTCGCGTGGGCGAGGCGGACTGCCGCCCCGGCCCTGACGTCAATACGCCCGAGGATCTCGCGCGCGCCGCGGCGGCGCTCGCCGCGACGACTCAGTAATCGTCGCGACGGCTGCCGTAACTGCTGCTGCCGTAGCTAGTCGGCGCCGACGACCACACGACCTTTTTCTCGGCCGGTGGCGGCTCCGCTGCCGGTGCCGCCACAGCGGGCTGAGCTGCGACGGGCTCGGCCACGGCAGGCTCCCCGGTCGGGGCGGCTGCCTCGGCGACGGGCTGCGCAGCAGCCGGTTCGGCCGGGTCGGGTGCGGCGATGGCAGCAGGTTCTTCGGCCTGCGGTGTCGGGTCAGGCTGCGGTGCCGGCTCGGTTGCGGCGAGGCCAGTCCAGCTGATGCGGGTCTCGTTCGGCGGCGGCGGCACCACGAAATCCGCGGCGGATGGCATCGTCTGGGCACTGCTACTCGCAGTGGTCTCAGCCGCCACCGAGTCTGCGGCGGCGAGGTTTGGCGTGCCCGGGTTTTCGCCCGCGTTCGCCTCATCGCCCGCGCCGTCATCCATGTCGTTCATGACGTCAGCGTTGCCCTCGTTCGGGCCAGCGTCACGGCCTTGTCCGCCGCGACGACCGCGACGACCGCGACGACGACCGCGACGGGCGCCGCCCTCTCGGCCCTCACTCTGGGTCGTGGATGCTGCATCACCTGTGCTCAGAGGTACACCATCGCCGCCTGTTGATGCCGCGTTCGAGCCGGTTTCGCCGTCTGTTACCGCGGCGCCGGCAGTGCCAGCAGCGGCGGCCATTGCAGCGGGTCGATCGCGATCGCCGCGCCGCCCCTCGTCACGCGAGCGACGCGAACCTTCCGGAGAGCCTTGACGCGCAGCGCCGCCTTGCGAGCTGCCTGCAGGCGCCGCGGATCCTGATGTGGTGGGCGCGCTGCCTGCGGCGGCGCCCGGCGCGCCGCTCGAGCCGGCGGACTTATTCCCATCGCGGTCACCACGGTCACGATCACGGTCACCGCGACGCGCGCTGCGTTCGCTGCGATCCCGATCCGGGCGATCGCTGCGTTCACCTCGGTCGCCGCGATCGCGGCCACGATCGCCACCGCGACCTTCGCGATGCCGTTCACGGTCGGAGCGATCACGGCCCCCTCGACCGCGACCGCGGTCCTGACGATCCCGATCCTGCGGGTTGCGGGCGGCGGGTTCATCATGGGCGGGCGGCTGCGGATCACCGAACAACCAGCGCCAGATACGAACAAAGATTCCCGCACGCGGACCGCGCGGCTCGAACGTCGGCACGGCCGCAGGTTCCTGGCCCGCCTGCTTCTCACGCGTGCCGGCGGGATCCGGGACCTTCGCGGGTGTGGGCAACTGGTAGCTGAGCTTTTTCTGCTCCGGCAACTCGGCTTCGTCGTCACGCACGCGGCGGATCGAATATTCCGGCGTGTCGATGTTGAGATTCGGCACGACGATGAGCTCGACGTCGCTCTTGTCCTCGAGCGTGCGCAGCCATTCGCGCTTTTCATTGATGAGGTAGGTGGCAACATCCACCGGCACCTCGGCAATGACCTTGGCGGTGCGATCCTTTCGTGCCTCCTCGCCGACGAGACGCAGGATGGCGAGCGCCATCGATTCAACGGTACGGATGCTGCCGATGCCCTGGCAGCGCGGGCACACTTCGTGGCTCGAGTCGCTGAGCGAGGGGCGCAGGCGTTGGCGCGACATTTCGAGAAGACCGAAGCGCGACAGGCGGCCGATCTGGATGCGTGCACGATCGGCCTTCATGGCGTCACGCAGTCGATCCTCGACGGCCCGCTGGTTGCGGCCCTCTTCCATGTCGATGAAGTCGATGACGATCAGACCACCGATGTCACGGATGCGCAGCTGGCGGGCGATTTCATCGGCCGCCTCGAGGTTGGTATTGGTCGCCGTAGTTTCGATGTCACCGCCACGCGTGGCGCGCGCGGAGTTGATGTCGATCGACACCAATGCTTCGGTGTAATCGATGACAATCGAACCACCCGAGGGCAGTTGCACCTTGTGGGCGTAGGCCGATTCGATCTGGCTTTCGATCTGGTAGCGCGTGAAGAGCGGGATGTCGTCGGTGTACATCTTCAAGCGCCGGCCGCCTTCGGCCGGCATGAAGCGCTGCATGTACTCGGCGGCGATGCCGTGGGCGTTCGGTTCATCGACCAGCACTTCGCCGATGTCCTCGGAGAAGTAGTCGCGCAACGCGCGGGTCACCGGGTCGCTTTCACGGTAGACGAGGAACGGAGCAGGGCGTGACAGCACAGCCTTGACGATCTCGTCCCACTGGATCTTCAGGTTGTCGAGGTCCCACTGCAGTTCTTCGACCGCGCGGCCGACCCCGGCCGTGCGCACGATCGCGCCCATGCCGGATGGAATGACGAGCGCGTCCATGATGTCGCGCATCTGATCGCGATCCTCACCCTCGATACGCCGACTGACGCCGCCCGCGCGCGGGTTGTTCGGCATCAGTACGAGGAAGCGGCCAGCCAGTGAGATGTAGGTGGTGAGCGCCGCGCCCTTGTTGCCGCGCTCCTCCTTCTCGACCTGGACAACGATGTCTTGGCCTTCCTGCAGGGCTTTCTTTTGTTCGCGGGAGGGTAGTTCGATCGACAGGTCGTAGAGTTTCTGACCATCAACCAGTGCGACGCGCAGTTCTTCCTGCTGGGTCGCGTTGACCAACATTCTTTTCATGAGCCCCAAATCTCCAGGATGGGGCCGATAGTGTTCCAGCGGTCGTCCACGGGGACACCGCCCGGCGCCGCAGCGGAGGCTGCGGGCGAGCGGGCAGAACCAATGCTTTGATTTGGTGCGCGAACAGGCTGACGAGGAAGTAAATCACGTTAGTCTTTGAAAGGTTCGCGCGAGTGGTCAAAGTGGGTACTGTCAACCGACGGCGCGTCGGGTGACGCAGCGACTATCGGCCGGATTCGATGGCCTCGTTGCCGAGGACCAACTAACATGCGGCGCCCACTCCGGGGTGGTTGCCGCGCTGACGCCCTTGACGCTACGCGCCAGGACGGAGCAAGAGTATGTCAAAGCCCATGGAAAAACAAGACGTTACGAAAAGCTCCGCGAAATCGGCTGTACGGCACGTGACGGTGGGCGAGGACGATGCTGGTACTCGCCTCGACCGTTTTCTCACCCGGCAGTACACCGCCTTGCCGCGGACGCGGCTGTATCGGCTGGTGCGCAAGGGCGAGGTGCGGGTCAACGGCAAGCGCGCGAGCATCGACACCCGGCTCGCGAGCGGCGATGACGTGCGGCTGCCGCCTGTGCAGCTCGAGGTCGCGACCGAACCCGCCACGGCGCGGGTCCCTCGGGTGCCAGCCTCGCTGCTGCAGACGGTGACCTCAGCCATCATCTACGAGGACGAGCGTCTGCTCGTGATCAACAAGCCGGCGGGGCTCGCCGTGCATGGTGGCAGCGGGCTCAGTTTCGGGGTGATCGAGGCCCTGCGGGCCGCCCGGCCCGAGGAGAGCGACTCGCTCGAACTCGTCCACCGGCTCGATCGCGACACCAGCGGCGTATTGTTGGTGGCGCGCAAGAGTTCCGTGCTGCGCATGTTGCATGCGGGGTTGCGCGACGGGGAGGGCTTCGAGAAGCGCTATCTCGTGCTGGTCCGCGGCAGCTGGCAGCTCGGCAAGAAGCGCATCGATGCGCCGCTGCGCACCGATCTGCGGGTCGGCGGTGAACGCACCGTGAAGGTGATGGCGGGTGGCAAGGCCGCAACCAGTGATTTTCGTCCGGTGCAGGCGTTCGGACGTATCGCGAGCCTGCTCGAGGTGTCGATCCTCACCGGCCGAACGCACCAGATCCGCGTGCATGCGGCCTACGCGGGTCACCCTGTGGCCGGGGATCCGAAATACGGCGATGCGGAGTTCAACGAACAGATGCGTGGATTCGGTCTCGAGCGCATGTTTCTGCACGCCTCGAGCCTGTCATTCACGTGGCCTGATCGCGGCACCGAGTTCAGCGTGAATGCGCCGCTACCGAGTGAGCTTGCGCGGGTGATCGATCAGCTCGCGCACGCCAAGAAGCCGCCGCCTCTCAGGCCGTCGCGCTGGAAGAGCCGGGAACGCTGAACGGCCTCAGGCTGCGCGCCAGCCAGATGAGGGGCAGACCGATGATCGCCGTCGGGTCGTCGCTCGCCATGCGCTCGAGCAGACTGATGCCGAGGCCCTCGCATTTGAAGCCGCCGGCGCAATCGGTCGCCGGCTCTGCCGCGACGTAGGCCTCGATCTCGACGCGGGTCAGCGTGCGGAACTCGCAGTGGGTTTCATCCACGTGCTGCTGCCATAGGCCCGCCTCAATGCCGACCACAGCAACGGCGGTGAAGAAGGTGACGCGCTGACCCGAGAGGCGCGCCAGCATCTGCGCCTGTGCGGCCGGGGAGGCCGGCTTGCCAAGACACTCCTCACCGAGGGCGCAGAC
>RGWK01000320.1 GCA_010029775.1 Gammaproteobacteria bacterium | reverse complement strand
TCGGTGGTGGCGATCTCGATCAAAAAATCAGCAGCTTGACTCATTTGAAAAAACTTTTGCCGGTAATCAACTTTTCTTCGCTGTTCGTACGTAGGGCATAATTAAAACCGGGATGAATGGCAAAGGCTCCGGTATTTCCATTTTTATCAATGGCCAAAAAAGCAACTTGTATGTTTTTTGCCGCCTCTTTCTTTATGCGTATGACCCTTTCGATCACTGACCGACAAGCCGCCTCGAAAAATCCTCGGCTTCGTTTCCTCCACACTTCCCCAAGAACCCGTCCCCGACGCTGAGCCACCTCACCTATAGAAAAGGAGCATGAACTGCAGCACGCTCGCGGCGCAGCAGAAGGCGGCCCAGGAGGCGCTGGGCGTCTCGGAGCACGAGCTGCAGCGGATCAAGCAGCAGGGCTGCTTCACGACGTCTCAGGACCGGGCCATCATGCGCAGCCCCGACTACCGGGCGCTGCCGTACCCGGCGCTGGCGAACCCCATCCTCTCGCTGGAGTTCGACCCCAACAACAAGTACTCCGCCATCAACCAGGCGGAGGGCTTCGTCAGCCCCTTCATCGACGGCGTCACCAACCAGAAGGTCGAGGCGCGGCCCACGGTGCCAGGCGCGTCGATGGCGGGCACGGGAGACCTGGCAGCCCTCGCGGGCGTCTACCTGGACAGCGAGACGACGCAGCAGAGCGACGTCTACCGGCGCATCGCGGACAGCATCCGAGGCGCGGGGGCCCGCGAGAGCGAGTCCAGCCCGACGCGCCAGGGCCTATCGGAGGCTGCACTGCGCCAGCTGGCCGTCGAGGAGACCACGGCGGAGCGCTACGAGCCCGTGCAGAGCGCGGCGCAGGTCACCGCCAAGGGCCTCTACGGAAGCGGGGAGCCCCGCGCGCCGCCGCAGCAGGAGCTCTGGCCCCCTCCGCCTGCGCATCCGCACCGGAGCTTCCTGCAGGCATGCAGGCACCACTGCCGTGCCGCGCTCTACGACCTCATGCACTACGAGGCGCTGCTGCCCGCGCGCCTCGCGGCCGAGGGCTGCAGGACGAAGCTGGGCTACGTGGCCACGAGGGAAGGCAGAGGGCCCTACCTCCTGACGGTCCTCGTGGTGGCGCTGCTGCTGCTCTACCTCTGCTGGCTCCTGTTCCGGAGCTGACAGAGAGAGGCGCCTTTTGGGAAAAGACAGAAGTCTCGCCCTAGAGAAATGAATCCAGAGCTACGAAGGACCTTCGAGACGCACCTCTACGGGAGAGGCCACGGGGGAGGAGGGGACTCCAGTCCCCACCACGGAGGTCGAAGCACCTCCGAGGGAGCGGGTGCCTCCTCTCTGGCCAGCATGCAGGGAGGACGCACAACGCAGTACATCTGGGACGTGGGGGCCAGCTACGACGCGCCGCTAGTACCCTTCCTACAGTACCGGGAGACTAAGGCAGACGAGTTTTTACCCTGCATGATCCGGGGCCTGAACTCATGCTACCGGAGCTTCTCCGGCGAGGGCTTCCGCTCCTGCCTCTACGGCATGCTGGTGGCCAGCGACCTCGTCCCTTCCGGGGCCGGCGTGGGCTACCTGGACACCGACGGGCCCTTCGCGGCAGGAATGTCCCAGGCCTGCTCGACGTCCACGATAGACCTCATTCCCAAGAGAGACTGATTGGCAGTCTGACGCGTCGAAGGCAGTGCTGCCTCGCAGCTCCCCTGCCTGCCCGGACGAGTGCTGACTTCGATATCTTCCCTCAGAGAAACGCTGGATGTACAGGTCCGTCTGCGCGGCCGCTCTGATCCTGTGCATGACGTCCTACGTCCTCTTCATGGAGTTCGGGAACGAGCCGAGGGCGATCGACGCGGCGAGGGGGGGGATCTTCGAGAAAGTCGATCAACAGTGCCTCAGGTACCTGCGCAAGACGAAGGAGCGGCCCATCTGGCGCCTCGCCTGGTTCTGCTCCTTCATGTCCACCGTGGTCCTGACGGCGCTCTACTGTCTCTCCCCTGGCTTCGAGCATCTCGACGTCTGCTCCTTCTCGCTCCTGAGCTTCGTCGTCTCCTACTTCAGCAGCTACTCGGTGCTCAGCTACTACACCTGGCACATCGTGTGCCCGAACTACGACTGCTCCAACTCCAGGAGCTGCGAGAACGTCATGTCGGAGGGGGACCTTCCGCCGTAGGTCCTGAGCTCCGCCCCGCGCTGGACCCACCTGCCACCTCCCGCGTCTCCTTCGAGGGCCTTCGTGGAGAGGTTGCTGGAGTAGTGCACTTTGCCGCCTGCTCCAGGGGAGCCATCCTTGGAGAGCCTCGTGAGCCTCATCTCGTGCTGCTTGAGGTCCCGCGCGTCGTCGTCGCCCGCGCAGTCGTCTCCCTCGAGCTTCCGCACCGCCTGCGCGATCTGCTCCTGCTGCCTGGAGAGCTTGTCCAGCGAGCCCTGGAGGGCCCCGCACGCCTGCTGTTGCGTGCTGGGGGAGCCCGACAGACCCTGCAGCTCCAGCGTAGAGCCTTGCGCCAGGTGCACGACGAAGTCCTTCGGCGG
>RGWK01000319.1 GCA_010029775.1 Gammaproteobacteria bacterium | reverse complement strand
CCCGAGGTGATCTTCGGTGCCGGCAAGACTCCCGATCAGGTGGTCGCCATCGCTTCCGAGATCCTCGCCGCAGACGGCCGCGTGCTGACCACCCGCGTGAGTCCGGAGCAGGCCCGCGCGCTGAAGAAGCGCTTCAGCCACACGGTCCACCATGAGGCGGCCCGGTGCCTGACCCTCGAACGATCGCCCTTGGCCAAACGCCCGGGAACCATCGCGGTCGTGGCCGCGGGCACCACCGATCTGCCCGTCGCCGAAGAGGCCGCGGTGACCGCCGACTTCATGGGCAACACCGTCCAGCGGATCTACGACGTGGGCGTGGCCGGGTTGCACCGTCTCCTGCGACGGTTGCCCGAGATCCAGTCGGCCAATGTGGTGATCGTCGTGGCGGGCATGGAAGCCGCCTTGCCCAGCGTCATGGGCGGGCTCATCGGCAAGCCCCTCATCGGGGTTCCCACGAGCGTGGGTTACGGCTCCCATTTCGGGGGGCTCAAAATCCAAGGAGGCATGAAGGTGGAGGAGGTTGAGGAGGCGAAGAAGAAATTCGGGCCCCTCAGCTACGTGATGAGCGCCGTGAATGTGCTGCTGCGACCGCCACCCACGATCAGCGTGCAGATCGCAGGCCGCTCGCCGCTGCTCGGCACCACTGCGAGGGCGAAGAGTGTGCGTGGCTCCTTCGCCCCTTCGATAGCGAGTAGGAGCGTCTTGTAGAGACGATCGGGTGATATGCCGAGTGCGGCAGCTGCGGCGTCGCCGTAGGCGATGCGCTCGCCGCGATGCTGTTCCACGCCGCTGAGTGGCTCGAGTTCATATTCGTGCAGCGTGAACGGCACCCTGTGTTCAGTGAGTAGCGCCGTTGCCGGAGTCCCAGCGCCCACGAGGCTTACTCCGTTGCGGCGAGCGGGATGCGCACAATCAGGCGCGCGCCGCCACCAACGGCAGTCTCTGCGGCGATCGTGCCGCCGTGCGCCGATGCGATGGATCGCGCCACGGCAAGGCCAAGGCCTGCACCGCCGTCACTTCGTGGCTGACCTGCTCCGCGATAGAACGGCTCGAAGATCCGTTCTCGTTCGGAGAGCGGTACGCCAGGTCCCTCATCGTCGACCCAAATCGATGCAAACCCTTCGGTCATGCTCGTTCCAATCGTGATCGAGCTCCCAGCCGGCGAATGACGGATTGCGTTCTCGACGAGTCCCAACACCAGTTGAATCAGTCGATCGGTGTCGCCCGCAATGGTGAGGCGCTTGCGACTGATGCTGGTCCGCAATCCGAGACCGACACGCTTCACCAGTGGCCCGGCGCGCTCCACCGCTTCGCGTGCAACATCATCGAGATTGATGCGCTGCAGATCAACGGTCACCATGCGCTCACCACCCTCCGCGCCCGCCTTCCGGCTGGAGAGGGTCAGCAGATCGGCGCTCAGGCGTCCGAGTCGCTCCGACTCGGCGGCGATGCCGTGCAGTAGCTCGAGGCCCGCGGGCTTCACAAGACCTTCGCGCTCCAAGATTTCGGCGCTGGAGAGGATCACCGAGGCAGGTGTGCGCAACTCGTGGGAGGCGCTCGCCACCAGTGCCCGCTCTCGCGCAGCGGCAGCAGCGATCGGTGCCAGGGCACGGCGAGCGATCAGCAACGCCATGACCAACGCCCCGCCAAGGGAGAGCAGCGCAACGAACACGAGTGAGCCGAAGAGATTCTGCCGTTGGGCATCGCGCACATCGAGTCGCCCCGCGACCTGTACGTAGCCGAGCACCTCGCCGTTCGGATCTTGCGGGTGGCGGATCGGCGTGGTGACGACGCGGAATTCGGTACGGCCGATGAGTACCGTTTTGGCGATTGGCCGCGTTGCCGTGGCGTCAATCAGGGTGATGACTGGGAACTCTGCGCCGCCACCCTCTGACCGGGCGAGAACCGCGCCGTTTGCGTCCAGCACTGCCCACGGACCGCCTGCGCCAAACTCTTCGTCGGTGATCCCGGGTGGGATCGATGGTGGAGCGTCGTCACGATGCGCACCGGGCGTAACGATGAACAACACCGTGGTTGTCGACGGCGCTCGTCCACTCTCGTCACCGTCGCCGTCATCATCGTTGTCGTCGCCCTCGTCCTCAGGTTCCCGACTTGGCAGGGGGACGTCACCGCTTGGCTGTGGCGACCGCTCATCCTCGGGCCCCTCAGACTCTTCCGGCTCTTCCGTCTCTTCTGGGCTCGAGCTCGGTCGCGGCGATCCGCTGGCGTCTGGTGACGCCTCGGGCAGTGGCGGCAGCTCCTCCTGGATCTCCGCAACGATGCGCTCGGCTCGCGCCACGAGGGCGTTGTCGAGTCCCGCATCCAAGGCACTGTTGCCCGCCACCGCTCCACCAACGCCAACCAGCGCGACGATGAGCGCCGCTGCGCCAAGGATGAAGATCGACATCTGACGTCGGGTGCGTGCGAGGAGCGCCTCGATCCCTTCTCCCTTGAACTCGTCGCGGAGCGGCACTGCTACTTCGCCTTCGGTGCGTCGGCCAAGCGATAGCCAACCCCGCGCACGGTCTTCAGCAGATTGTCAAAGCCCGC
>RGWK01000318.1 GCA_010029775.1 Gammaproteobacteria bacterium | reverse complement strand
CAGCGGTACTGCAAAGACACATTCCCGCCATACATGCTCTCGCCGGGGGACAGATTACTGCCGTCGGTATCGCGGTATCGGGCGCTACGCCGCTCGAGGCGCAAACCCGTGCTCAGGCTCCAGGCCTCGGACCACTCGTGCGTGACTTGTCCGTAGGCTGCGACCGTATCGGAGCGGTAGTCGCTCACGAGTGCGCGGTAAACCTCGCCACCATAGAGATCGAGTTGGTCGTTTCGCTCGGCGAGACGCAAACCATAGAGCCCCGCGAGCCAGCTCCAACCACCCTCCGTAGCGCTCGACAGCCATCTGAGATCCTGCGACACGCTGTCGCGCTGGCGCAGGAAACGAGAGGTGAAATCGTAGTCCGGGTCTGCACCCCAGTCGCCGTCGAACGAGTACGTGATATCCGCAGCCACCAGCGCCGTGATGCTACGAAACTCGATGGCCTCGCCGCTGCGCACCAGCGTGGCGGAGGCACCGCGCGAGCGCTGCGCATCGCGCCCCGGGTCATCCGAACGTGTGCGACGCGAGTTGTCGATGGCGAAGGCATCGAAGCCGTTATCCATGTCGACCCAGAGCGCCGATAAATCCGCCCGCCACCGCTCACCGAATCGTGTGCCGAGTCGAGCACGCAGCGTCGTCTCGTCGAATCCGTTGGTATCCTCGCGATCGAGTGTCAGATTGCGACGCGAGCCATCGCTGCGATAGCGCTGCATGACCGCACGCCAGGCCGTCTCGGAAGACTCCGCCAGAGCGCCCCCGGCCACCACACCGAGCGATCGCGTATCTTCCGTGCCGCCCGTAGCCTGCAGAGCCAACTCGGGCTCGAGTTCGGCGCGGCGGGTCGAAAGACTGATCAGGCCCGCGAGCGCGTTGGCACCGAGCGTGGTGCCCTGCGGGCCACGCAGCACTTCGGCTTGACCGAGATCGAGCAGAGTCGCCGGCATGCCGATGCCAGAGAAATCCATGCCGTCGATCAAAAAACCGACCGACGGATTGGGTGCACCCTGCCACTGGTCCGTCTCACCGATGCCACGCAACTGGAAATAACGGGGCCGGGAACTACCGGAGGCCCAATTGAGATTGGGCACCAGCGGCAGCACGTCCTGCCAGTGCTGCACACCCGCAGCACGCAGTGCAGCCTCATCGAGCACCGTTACGCTGGCGGGCAACTCCACTGCGGCAACTGGACGCAACGTGGCGGTGACGACCACTTCCTGCAGCGCGTCCGCGGAGGCCGCGTCACTTGCGGCCGAAGTCTCCGCGGCCGCCATGGCCACGAGGAAAAAGATGAAAGATCGGTGCATTACCTGCTCCCTCCGCCGGTACTAACCGGATCAGGTTCAACGGGTTCGTCGCCCCATGCGACGTCTCAGGCCCTCTCGGGCCACCCCTAGGTGCGCGATATTTTCCATATAAATCATAAGTTTGCAAGCGTGCCGCGTTTTCTCTGTGCGGGAGGTAGGCAGCGACCGGTCAAGTGCCTACAATCGCGCCCTTTCGCGGCCGCGGGTCGCGACCCGCCGGACGTCAAAGATATGGCTAGAACAATCCGCGTCTTCCAGGTCGACGCCTTCACTCAAAAGTTGTTCACGGGCAACCCGGCCGGGGTGGTGCTCGGCGCTGAGGTGCTGAGCGACGAGGAGATGCTGGCCATCGCGCGCGAGCTCAACAATGGCGACACCGCCTTCGTGCTGCCTGCGGATGGTCCCGATCACGACTTGCGGGTGCGCTTTTTCACCCCTCGCACCGAATCCTCGTTCGTCGGCCACGCGACGGTGGCCACTCACTATGTGTTATCGATGGCGGGCAATGCACCGCATCGATTGCGGCAGCGCCAAAAAGCCGGGCTCGTCGATATCGAGGTTCGAGGCGAAGGCGCCAATCGACGCATCGCCGTGCGCCAACCTGCCCCGCCACTCGGACGCGAACTGAACGACAGAGAACGACTTGCCGTGCTCGATGCACTCGCGCTCTCCAGCGCGGACCTCGACCCGCGTTTTGAAATGCGTATCGTGGGTGGCGCTGGCAATCGACTCCTCATCGGCGTGCGCGGGCCACAGCAGCTGAAGCAGATGAAGCCCGACTTCGCCCGTCTCAGCACGCTGTCCGCGCAGCTGGGTGCCTCAGGACACTTCGTGTTCACCACCGAGTCCAATGTTGAGGGCTGTCTGACGCTGTCGCGCATGTTCTGCCCCGCCATCGGCATTCCGGAGGATCCGGTCAGCGGCAACGCACACGGCTTGCTGGGTGCCTATCTGTTGCAACACGGGGTGCTGGCGCGCAACGGTGATCAGGCGCATTTTTCCGGTGCACAAGGCCAGTTTCAGAATCGTCCGGGCCGCGTCGATGTGGAGCTGGAATTCGCAGACGGCGCGCTCGCCGGCGTATGGATCATCGGCAGTTCAGCGCTGGTATTCGAAACCGAGATCACGCTCTAGCGTTTGATCCGCCGCCCCGCCGCCAGCGCACGAGCAGATCCGTGACGTGAGCGAGCAACGCAAACAGTAACCACGCGGCGACGATCGGCCAGGGTTCATCGAGCAGCGC
>RGWK01000317.1 GCA_010029775.1 Gammaproteobacteria bacterium | reverse complement strand
CGCTCGTGCGGCTGTACTCGCTCGTCAGATGCACGTGCATGTCCATGAGGCCCGGCATCAGGGTCGACTCACGCAGGTCGATGACCGTATCCGCTGCGCCGGGTTTGCGGTATCCGGCTTCGATGGCCGTGATCTTGCCGCCCTCGACAACCACAGTGCGCGCTGTCAATGCACGATCACCGACACCATCGATGACTCGTCCCGCGTGGATGAGCGTCGCCGCCTGCACGGTACCCAGCAGCGTGCTCGCGGCGGCGAGTAGCACGGCCTGTTGCATGGCCTTCCTGCGCATCAGCGGATCTCCATCAGTTCGACATCGAACACCAGCGTAGCGCCACCCGGGATCACGCCGCCCGCACCGCGCGCACCGTAACCGAGTTCCGGCGGAATCGTCAGGCGGCGCTTGCCACCCACCTGCATGCCGAGCACACCGAGATCCCAACCGCGAATGACTTCGCGACCACCCACTTCGAAGGCAAAGGTATCGCCGTGATCACGGGAACTGTCGAACTTGCGACCCTTGTTCTCGGGACGCGACGGATCGAACAGCCATCCGGTGTAGTGCACGACGGCCGTCTGGCCGTTGGCAATGGCGGGACCCGTACCGTGTTGCAGATCTTCCTTGATGAGCGCTTCGGACATTGCAGACTCCTGTGAGGCGGATGAGGCATCCGCACGCGCGGACGAGATAAGACCCGGCAAGAACGCGGCGGTGACGGCGATGCCACCGAGCGCCAGCAACATGACCCAGACGAGTGTTTTCATCGGGATTCAGCCTTGAAATCGAGTGAGACGGAGTTGATGCAATAGCGCAGCCCCGTGGGTCGAGGCCCATCCGGGAAGACGTGCCCAAGATGTGCATCGCACTGCGCGCAGGTCACCTCGATGCGCACCATGCCGTGACTCGTATCGCGGTGCTCGCGGATACGCTCGCCGGCCAGCGGCGTCCAGAAACTCGGCCATCCCGAACCCGAGTCGTATTTGGTATCGGAGTGGAAGAGTTCCGACCCGCAACAGGCGCAGGCGTAGACGCCTCGCTCCTTGTGATAGGTGTACGCGCCGGTAAAGGCCCGCTCGGTTCCCTTGTTCCGGGTGACTTCGTAGGCGAGTGGCGAGAGTCGTTCGCGCAACTCCGCGTCGGTGGGCACAGGTTTGCTCATGCGCCGATTATGGCACGGTGACCCTATCGCCACGGAGCGTGCCCGTCGCCACGGGGGGCGCGCCCGCCCCCCCGCGACGCCTCAGCCGCTGGCCATCAACTGTCCGAGCAGTTTGTTGAGCCGGCGGACGAACTCGCCCGGGTTGGCTACCGAACCCGACTCGGCCAGTTTGGCCTGATCGAACACCAGCAGCGCCAGCTCGCTGAACTCGTCCTCGGCATGCGTCGCATCCAGACGCTTGATCAGCGCGTGATGGACGTTGATCTCGAGTTCCGGCTTCGCCTCGGGCACTGCCTGCCCGGCCGCGGCCATGATGCGTCGCATCTGTGCGCCCATGTCGCCCTCGGCGAGCACCAGGCAGGCGGGCGTATCGGCCAGACGAGAGCTCACTTTGACCTCCGAGACCCGCTCGCCGAGTGCATCCTTGATGCGTTTGAGGAGCTTCTTGTTCTCCTTGAGGGCTTCCTCGGCGGCCGCCTTGTCAGCCTCGCCCTCGAGGCCGCCCAGCTCGAGATCGCCACGCGCGACGTCCTTGAAGCGCTTGCCCTCGAACTCGCGCAGGTGCCCCATCATCCACTCGTCGACACGATCGGCGAGCAGCAGCACCTCTACGCCCTTGGCGCGCAACTGTTCGAGATAGGGGCTGCCGCGCGCTGCGGTCAACGAATCGGCGATCAGGTAGTAGATGCGATCCTGGCCACTCTTCAGGCGAGAGAGATAATCGGCGAGAGTGACTTTGGGCTCATCGCCCTCCTCGTGCGTGCTCGAGAAGCGCAGCAACGGCAAAATCTTTTCCCGGTTGGAGGGGTCCTCGCCGGTGCCTTCCTTCAGTACCGGACCGAACTCCTTCCAGAACGTGGCGTATTTCTCCGGCTCGTCCTTGGCGAGCCGTGCCAGCAGATCAAGCGCGCGCTTGGTGAGCGCTGAGCGCATGGCCTCAACCTCAGCGTCTTTCTGCAGCAACTCGCGAGACACGTTGAGCGGCAGATCGTTCGAATCGAGTACGCCGCGGATGAATCGCAGGTACATCGGCAGGAACTGCTCGGCGTCATCCATGATGAACACGCGCCGCACGTAGAGCTTGAGGCCGCGCGTCGCATCGCGCTGATACAGATCGAACGGCGCGCGCGCCGGCACGTACAGCAGTGAGGTGTACTCGCGCTTGCCCTCAACTTTGTTATGGCTCCAAGCAAGCGGCTCGGCAAAGTCATGGGCGATATGCTGGTAAAACTCTTTGTATTCCTCGTCCTTCAGGTCGCTGCGCGAGCGCGTCCATAGCGCCTGCGCCTGATTAGCGGCCTCCCAATCGAGCGAGGCCTCACCTTCCTTGCGCATCATCACCGGGAACGCGATGTGGTCCGAGTACCGCCGCACGAGCGAGCGCAAGCGC
>RGWK01000316.1 GCA_010029775.1 Gammaproteobacteria bacterium | reverse complement strand
TCCATGGCATCCGGGTGGCCGACATCAAACGTGCCCATCTGCGCGCCACGACGACCGCCGGCGGAAGACACGGTGAAACACATCTTGTCGTAGATATCCATGAACGACAGCGGACCCGAGGTATAGGCACCCGCGCCCGAGACGTATGCGCCGCGCGGACGCAGCGTCGAGAACTCGTAGCCGATGCCGCAGCCGGCCTTCAGCGTCAGACCCGCCTCGTGCACCTTGCCGAGAATGTCGTCCATCGAGTCGCGGATCGTGCCCGAGACCGTGCAATTGATGGTCGAAGTGGCCGGCTTGTGCTCAAGTGCGCCGGCGTTGGAAGTGATGCGCCCTGCCGGAATGGCTCCGCGGCGCAACGCCCAAAGAAATCGCTCATTCCAATGCTCGCGCTGCGCTTCGGGCTCGACGTCGGCCAAGGCGCGCGCGACGCGCTTGTAGGTATCGTCCATCGACTTGTCGATGGGCTCGCCGAGCTTGGAAACAAGCCGGTACTTCTTGTCCCAGATATCGAGCGAGGCGTCCTGAAACGGGATCCCGTCGATGTCATTTGATTGCAATTTGATGACGCTGTTCATTCGGCCAGAGGCCCTCTAAAAAATTGGTGAAATGTCGAGAACGCCCCATGGCCGCAGGCTCACCGGGTTCTTGTTCGTCTTCTCTCCCTTAACCCCGACCCCCCAACAATCCGTGCGGGTAGTCCACACACAAGATGTTGTGTCGCGGAGGGGAGCGTAAGCACCGCTCCGCGGAGCGTCAAGGCTTGCGAAAAAAATTTGCTGTTCCTAATTAGTGTATTTAAATCATAACGTTATGAAAAATCCAGCCCTGAAAACCCACTCCGCCACAGGACAAATCGCATTCCGGGCGGGTCGCAGCCGGAAAACCACATGTTGTGTTTGCGCCTCTGCACACCCTATCCACAGGTTGTCCCCTTGAATCGGCAGGGCGGATCCGCATATCCGAAGCCATCAGGCTGCGCTGCGCGGCCGCTACTGAACGGAGAACGAACCATGAGCCTTGCCCGATTTGATTTTGGAGTGATGAACCGCCTGCACCGCGACATCGAACAGGCCCTGAGCGAAAACCGCCCTGTCGCCTTGATTCCGCGCGTTGAGGTCCAAGAACTCGCCGAGCGCTACGTGCTGCGCGCCGATCTGCCGGGCGTGGCCCCGCAGGACATCGAGGTCAACACGGACCAAGGTGTGCTGACCCTCAGCGCCAAGCGCAGCACCGGGCAGAGCGGCACGGTGAGCTACCAGCGCCGGTTCTCGCTGCCGGAAGATGCCGAAGCCAACGACATCACCGCCCGTAGCAGCCACGGCGTACTCGAGATCGCGATTGGTAAGACCCCGAAGGCTCAGCCACGACGCATCACTGTCGAGGCGGCCTAAGGCTAGAATCCGAAGCCTCCCCTCTAGCCGTTGGATCTGCGACCCATGAGCACATTGCGCCCCTTGAACCCTCGAGCCCGCAGATCGACCCTCGGCAGTCTGGCGCTGATTGGCGCCATGCTGCCCTGGGCCCCGGCGGTGCACGCCCAAGCCGTCGATGCCCCTGCCGAGACCAACTCGCGAACCGTAGCGCCCATGCCCTCGCTGGCCCCCATGATTCGGCGCATCTCGCCGGCGGTGGTCAGCATCGGCATCCAGGGCACGGTGCGGGAACAGGGTTCGCGTAACCCCTTGTTCGACGATCCGTTCTTCCGCCGCTTTTTCAATGTGCCGCCCGATGCGGGCACCCGTGAACGGCCGTTCCAGTCGGCAGGGTCCGGTGTCATCGTCGATGCCAAGCAGGGCTACATCATCACCAATGCGCATGTGGTCGAGAACGCGCGCGACATCACCGTCACCCTGTCCGATCAGCGTGAAGTACCTGCCAAGGTCATTGGTAGCGACCCGCGCACGGACATCGCCGTGATCCAGATCAAGACGGGCAACCTCAGCCAAATCGTGCTCGGCGACTCCGACAAGCTCGAGCCCGGTGACTATGTTGCGGCGATCGGCAACCCCTTCGGTCTGCAGCAGTCGGTCTCATACGGCATCGTCAGCGCACTCGGCCGCTCCGGCATGAACCCGGACGGCTACGAGAGCCTGATCCAGACCGACGCCTCGATCAACCCGGGAAATTCCGGTGGCGCGCTGGTCAACCTGCGCGGCGAACTTGTCGGCATCAACAACATGATCCTCTCGGGCAGCGGCGGCAACATCGGCATCGGCTTCGCCATCCCGGTGAACATGGCGCGCAGCATCATGGATCAACTGATCCGCTTCGGCTCAGTCAAGCGCGGCCAACTCGGCGTCACCATCTCACCCGTCACGCCCGATATCGCCGAGGCGCTCGGCATCGCGAGTGGCGGCGGCGCACTCGTGACCCAAGTGCTCAAGGATTCACCCGCCGCGCGCGCCGGCATCCGCGCCGGCGATGTCGTCACCGGTCTCAACGGACGCAAGGTCAAATCCGCCTCCGAGTTCCGCAATGCCATCGGCATGCTGCGCGTCGGCGAGAAGGTCGAAGTCACGTTCCTCCGCGATGGTGAGTCGCGCAAGA
>RGWK01000315.1 GCA_010029775.1 Gammaproteobacteria bacterium | reverse complement strand
AGCGCAGGCTTCACGTCATCGCCCACCGGCACCTTGCGCATGTGGACCTTAAGAATCTGCTCGCGCCCGCGCACATCCGGCAGCGGCACCACGACCTGGCGATCGAAACGGCCCGGACGCAGCAGCGCCGGGTCGAGCACGTCAGGACGGTTGGTGGCGGCGATGACGATGATGCCCTCGTTCCCCTCAAAGCCGTCCATCTCAACGAGCAACTGGTTCAAGGTCTGCTCGCGCTCGTCGTGCCCGCCGCCGAGGCCGGCGCCACGGTGCCGGCCGACGGCATCGATTTCATCGATGAAAATGATGCAGGGCGCGTGTTTCTTGGCCTGCTCGAACATGTCGCGGACACGGGAGGCGCCGACGCCCACGAACATCTCGACGAAGTCCGAGCCCGAGATGGTGAAGAACGGCACCTTGGCTTCGCCCGCGATGGCGCGCGCCAGCAGCGTCTTGCCGGTGCCGGGGCTGCCGACCATCAACACGCCCTTCGGAATCTTGCCGCCGAGCTTCTGGAACTTGGACGGGTCCTTGAGGAAATCGACGATCTCCCCCACTTCCTGTTTGGCCTCATCGACGCCCGCCACATCGGCGAACGTCACGGCCACCTGGTCCTCACTCAACAACCGCGCGCGACTCTTGCCAAAGGACATGGCGCCGCGACCATTGCCGCCACCCTGCATCTGCCGCAGCATCCAGGCGAACACCAGAATCAGTAGCAGCGCCGGAGCGAGCTGGAGCACGAGCTGGGCCAAGAAGTTCGGCTGCTTTGGTGCGCGACCAACGACCGACACATTGGCCTTGGTCAGCGAGCCGATCAACGCGGTGTTGTCCGTTTCGGGGTTGTAGAGCTCGAACGTGGACTTGTCCTTGCGGACGCCCGAGATGGTGTCGCCTTGCAACACCACACTGTCGATGCGCCCCGTGCGCACCTCTTCGAGGAAACTCGAGTAACTGACCTCCGAGACCGGGCTGGAGCGCGGCATGAACTGGCTGAACAGCACCAGTACGGCGACCGCAATCAGCGCCCAGACCACGAAATTCTTCATCATGTCATTCATGTGCTCTACCTCGGGGGGTGCAGTCCTTGCACCGAACTGCCAACCTACACGATCCCTGCCCCAAATTCGACCATTGCCTGGGGTGGTAAGTTCGCCACACGGTGGCCAGGGCGGCGTTGCGGGTACAATCGCCTTCGTGAAAATCTCCGACAAGCAGCGCCGCTATCTCAAGGGCCTCGCCCACCCCCTCAAACCCGTGATCCTGATCGGCAACTCCGGCCTTACCGAGGCGGTGGTCGCCGAAACGGTACGGGCCCTGCACGATCACGAGCTCATCAAGGTTCGCATGAGCGGCGCCGAGCGCACGGTGCGCGATGCGGCGCTCGCGAACCTCGCCGAGCGCACGGGAAGCGCGCTGGTCGGACGAATCGGTCACGTGGCCACGTTGTATCGGCCGCGTCGCGATCTACCCAAGATCGTACTACCGGACTGACAGGTCTTTGCCCCGCCGCGCAGGGGCCGGCCCACAACCCCAACCGCTACTCGTAGCGGATGCCGACGATCTCGTAGCTGCGGGTACCGCCCGGGGCCGTCACCTCCACCACGTCCCCTTCGGACTTGCCGATCAGGGCGCGGGCGATAGGGGAAATGATGGCGATGCGACCGGCGCGGATGTCGGCCTCGTCCTCACCCACGATGGTGTAGGTGACCCGCTTGCCGTCGGCCTCGGCCTCCAGATCCACCGTGGCACCAAACACCACCCGCCCTCCCGGAGAGAGCTGGGTCACATCGATGATGTCGGCGGTCGACAGCTTGCCCTCGATCTCGGCGATGCGCCCCTCGATGAAGCCCTGCTGCTCGCGGGCCGCGTGGTACTCGGCGTTCTCCGACAGATCGCCATGGGCGCGCGCCTCGGCGATCGCCTTGATGACGTTCGGCCGGTCTTCGGACTTGAGTTTCTTCAGTTCGGCACGCAGCAGTTCGGCGCCGCGCAGGGTCATCGGATTGCGCTTCATGCAGGCAACTCCTGATGCAGGTCTTGCAGTCTGTTCACGCCCACTTCGTCGAGCGAATCGAGAGCCTCGCAGGTGGCGAGCGCGGCGGCAAGAGTCGTGTAGTAGGTGACCCGCCGCTGCACGGCCTCGCGACGGATGGAGCGTGACTCGCTGACCGCCTGCTTGCCCTCGGTGGTGTTCACGATGAGCACAATCTCGCCATTCTTGATCATGTCGACGCAGTGGGGTCGGCCCTCGCGGACCTTGTTGACCGGACGGCAGGCGAGACCGGCCGCTTTGATAGCCGCTGCCGTGCCCGCCGTCGCCACGATATCGAAGCCGCGCGCCACCAACCTGCGCGCAAGTTCAACGGCACCGGGTTTATCGCGCTCGCGCACGCTGATGAAGGCCGTGCCACTGCGCGGCAACACCACGGACGAGGCCGCCTGGGCCTTGGCATACGCCTCACCGAAAGTGCGGCCCGTACCCATTACTTCGCCCGTGGATTTCATCTCCGGACCGAGCATCGGATCGGCCTCGGGGAATTTGACGAAGGG
>RGWK01000314.1 GCA_010029775.1 Gammaproteobacteria bacterium | reverse complement strand
CATGTACAGGGTCTTGTCAGTCACGGGACCAACCTTCTCCACCTCCCAGCCAAACCACTTGCCCTTGTCGTTGGACTCAGCCTGAGTCGTCAGACGGTACAGGTGGCTGTACATCGGAGGCGTGAACGGGCCGTTGGCGCCCATGAGCTTGGCCGACATCATCATGCTGTTCCACTTGCGGCTCTTCTTGAGCTGGGTGGACTTCATGGTGATCAGGGCGGGCTCGTACACACCGTCTTCACCGACGACCAACACATAGTGATTGGCGGTGTTTTCGATGTAGTTGCCGTTGTCGAGATAGTCCTTGTTGTCGCCCGGTTCGCGGTGCGTGCGGCTCAGGATGTCAGACGTGGCCGGGTAGATCGTGATGGGAGCACCAACACCGCTGCCGCGGGGGGCCCATTCGATGTACTGGCGCACATAGGCGCACGGGATGACCAGGATGCCCTTCTTGCCATCGTAGAGCTGATTGCTCACGGTGTTGAGGACCATGCCGGGCATTGCCCCGTCGAGCTCGCCGACCTCGGGGGAGGTGTTGGTCAGCAGGCGCAGGAAGGGAAGAGCAAAGTCTTCCTGGCCCATGCCTTCAAACCCACTGTGGGCGTCTTGCTCAAAATCACTGGCCAGGGCCAGGGCGGTTTCTTGCTTCACTGCAACTTCGTTCTTAGCCATTTTCTTGGTTCCTTTTTCATGCGGACTTGATGGTTGCCTTCTGGCCGATGAATGCGCCAAAAAGCTCTTGCGGGAATGCGTCGCCGCGTTCCACGCGCTCGCGAACCCACGCCTTGAGCGTTGCGGGTTCGATCTTCTGCGCTTGATCTACAGGGTAGTTCTTCTCGCGCAGCAGATTCAGGAGTTCCGCGCACAGGTCGTCTTCACCGCGACCGAAGCGCACGGAAACCGTGTTCTTGATGATGTCGTCGAAGCCGTGCTGACGCAGCCACTCATAGGCCGCAGCGCGGTTCTCTTCCTTGATGGTGGCGCCGTAGAAGGGCTTGACCTCGATCTGACTGCCGTCAGACATGGTGAACTTCTTCATGCCCAGCTCTTCGAGCTTGGCGGGGATCGCATCTTCCAGCAACTTGCGCTGCTGTTCCTTGCGCTCGCTCAGCACCTTGTCCAGGTCCTCGATCTCTTTCTCGAGTTCCTTGGCACGCTTGGCCAGAGCACCGACCGACGACAGATCGTCGTCCTTGACGGTCAGGGCGTTGGCATCTTCTTCAAACAGGCTGTTCAGGTCACTCATGACGCTCTCCTTTCTCAGTGGTATCCAAAACGATGGGGATGTACAGGCGCTCACGGCGATCCCACTTCAAAACCTTGAAGCGGCCGCCGTTATAGAACGCAGCTATCGAACACGCCAAGCCGATAGCTACGGGGTCCCCGGTCAGCAGCAAGAAGTCCTTGTCGCTGAACTCCATCAGCTTGCGCTTGAGCGTGCGGATGGTGGGGGCCGTGGAAAAGGCAATCTGGGCGGTTGCGGGTAGCAGCACCTTCAGATCGCCAAACTTCATTGCCGCGGCGATGTCGTGGTTCGGCATCTCCTGGACAACGAAGACAGAGGGATTTTGGTTCACGTTTACGCTCTCCTTTCTTCAAACGTGCAAACAGTGTACACTGCTTTCACGGGTCGTCAAGTACCCGCCACCAGAAAGGAAGAAAGATGGACCAAGACCTCGCGCGGTACCCGTACCGCAACCAGCCGTTTGCCCACCAAGCAGCGTACCTTCAACGCTTCTGGAAGCACCCTGTTGTCGCCTTGTTCGCTGAGATGGGCACGGGCAAGAGCTTCATGCTCATCAACAACGCGGCCCTGCTCTACGACCGCGGCGATATCAACGGAATGCTGATCGTCGCACCCAAGGGCGTCTACCGCAATTGGTACAAGTCCGAACTGCCCAAGCACATGCCCGAGCACGTGCCGTACAAGATGGCTTGCTGGTCCCCGTCCCCGCGCAGGGCGGAGAAGATGGAGATGGAGGCCATGCTCAACTACGTCGATGGCCTGCGCATCCTGATCATGAACGTCGAAGCGTTCAGCACCGAGAAGGGCATGTCCTTCGCGAGGACCTTCTTGCGCGTGACGAACAGCCTGATGGCCGTTGATGAGAGCACCACCATCAAGACGCCCAACGCCAAGCGCACCAAGAACATCATCAAGGTGGGCCGCGAGGCGCGGTTCAGGCGCATCGCCACGGGCTCCCCGGTAACGAAGAGCCCGCTGGACCTCTACGCCCAGTGCGAGTTCCTGAGCGCCGACTGCCTGAACATGGCCAGCTACTACGCCTTCCAAGCACGGTACGCGGTCCTTGTTGAACGCAGGATGGCCACGCACACCTTCAAGCAGATCGTCGGCTACCGGCGCCTGGATGAGCTGCAAAAGCGCCTGGACAACTTCTCGTTCCGCGTGACCAAGGAAGAGTGCCTGGACCTGCCCGACAAGGTCTACACCCGCCGCGACGTGGAGATGACCGCGGAGCAGCGCAAGGCGTACGACCAGATGAAGCTCATGGCGCTGTCTGTGATCGACCAGGGCATCGTGAGCACCAA
>RGWK01000313.1 GCA_010029775.1 Gammaproteobacteria bacterium | reverse complement strand
GGCTCCGCCGCGTCCAGATCCGCCATCAACAACTCGACCTTGGGCCGGCTGTCAGTCGTGACCACATCGACGAAGGGGCGCCCAATCCAGTCAGGCTGTAGCGTAGTCGAGAGCGTTTTGCTGCCGATCGACAGGTCGCGGATCACGCCACGCTTGTCGAGCAGCAGTGCGATGTCTGCTGCTGCGTTGATGAGTCCTGAGACCGTTTCTCCATCGAGTCCGGTCAGGGCCTTCCTTGGCGCCTTGAATGTTTTCACTGCAAAACCGTGTCAGTTCCCTTGACTTATCCACTCCAGCAAGCGTTCTGCTTGAACCACAGCTTCGCGTGCATCAACCGCCGTGGCGTCTGCTCCAACCTGGGTCACCCGATCAGGGTACCCCGCAAAGGGTCGCCCGCCCACCATGACGCGGATGCCGCGATGCAGCGAGGTTTTACGGATACGCCGGATGAGAGCAGCGAGCGCCTCAAGTTGCTCCGGTGCACCGATGGACACGCCGACGAATGCGAACCACTCCGTGCTGACGAGCGACAGTATATCGTCCTCGGTGGCACCGGGGGCGTCCCACACGTCCCAACGCGCGCGACGCAGCATCTCCCCCACGATTTGTGTCCCGAACACATGCTGCTCACCGGGCAGTGAGATCAGCAGCACGCGTCGCCCACCGGCTCCGCATGAGCCGACCTCAGTCGACTCGCCACTCAAATCGTGGGCAATGCCCTGCAGGTAGCGCAGCCCCACCGTGACCCCAATGAAATCGGCGCATTCGGTCTCCCACATCGCACCGAGATGCCGGGCCGCGGGCGCGAGCAAATCGAGCAGCAGGGTCTCGGTGTCGACGCCGCGCGCCCGAACCGCCGCGACGAACCGCTCGGCCTCGGCTTTTTCACGCCGCAGCACGAGCTCGGCCAGATGCTTGATGTCGTGGGGTGCGGGCTGGGTCGCCACCGGCGTCAAGTCGCCATCAGCGACGCGCGCGGCGGGTGCAGGCTCTCCTCGAGGGCGTTGCCGACGATGCGCAAGCAGCAGGCGCGGGATGACCTCGCCTTCTATGGTTTGGAGTAGCGTGTCGCGGCCCCCGTTGCGCGGTGGGCCACGTTGTGATGAGAAGTCCATAAATCAACCCGCCTTGCCCGCGACCCAGTGCTCAAACTGGGCTGCGCGCCGTCGAAGTACGACTTCCTTGTGGATTGGTCCGGTGGCGATGACTCGCCCCGTTAACCCCCGTCCGAAGTCACACCTTACCTGTATATTTTCCCGGCGGCTAATTGTCAATCTGGCTAGACGTCATTTTTAATTGACACTTGCCGGCACCTTCACTAGATTGACGGGGGAATAGCCGGCGCGAGTACCGCCATGTCCGAGCCCCGCAAGGCAGCCGTTGGCCGCCCGTTGTACACCCCCGAGGAGCGCATCCGCCGGGATGGATCCCCGTGGACGATCGTGCAAGGCGTCTTGGCGCCGCTGCAGCTGCTCGCCTTCCTGGTCAGTCTGTGGTTCGTATTGCGTTTCCTGCAGACCGGGGAAGGCGCCGAAGCAGCCACCCTCTCGGTCATCGTCAAGACGCTCTTCCTCTACGCCATCATGGTCACCGGTGCGATCTGGGAAAAACGCGTCTTTGGCGTGTGGTTGTTCGCGCCGAGTTTTTATTGGGAAGACGTGGTCAGCATGGTGGTGATCGCGCTGCACACGGCCTATCTGTACGTGTTCCTGACCGGCACGCTCGGCGTTCGTGAACAGCTGTTGCTCGCACTCGTGGCCTACGCCACCTACGTCATCAACGCGCTGCAGTTTTTCTACAAGCTACGAGTGGCCCGGCGCGAGCCGTCGAGCACGAGTGGCATCGATTCTTCGACTCGAACCTGGGCGGCCGAGCGATGAGCCTGCCGCGCTGGGCTCAAGACTCGCGCTTCCTGCCGTTCGCCGATGCCGCGAGCGCCGACCTGCCGCTGCAAAGGCTGCTGCGGTTATCGCTGTTTCAGGTCTCAGTGGGCATGGCCCTCGCACTGCTCAACGGAACACTCAACCGCGTAATGATCGTCGAGTTGAACGTGCCGGCATGGATTGTCGCAACCATGGTTGCGCTACCGCTGTTGTTCGCACCGTTCCGCGCTTTTCTCGGCTTCCATTCCGACAACCATCGCTCGGTGCTCGGCTGGCGGCGAGTGCCCTACCTGTGGTTCGGCACCTTGCTGCAGTACGGCGGACTCGCGATCATGCCGTTCGCGCTGATGGTGCTAAGTGGCACGGGTCGTGGTCCGGTGGAGATCGGCCAAGCCGGTGCGGCGCTGGCGTTCCTGATGGTCGGTGCGGGGCTACATGCCACACAAACTGCGGGGCTCGCCCTCGCAACAGACCTCGCGCCCAAGGAGACGCGCCCGCGCGTGGTGGCGCTGATGTACGTGATGCTGCTGCTGGGCATGGTCGGCAGCGGGGCGCTGTTCGGCCTGCTGCTGGCCGACTACAGCCCCACCCGTCTGGTCCAGGTGGTGCAGGGCGCCGCGGCGGCGACGCTGGCGCTGAACCTGGTGGCCGTGTGGAAGCAGGAAGCGCGCGACCGCAACCGCGCGCGCGCGCCGGC
>RGWK01000312.1 GCA_010029775.1 Gammaproteobacteria bacterium | reverse complement strand
TCAAGGGGACGTCATCGAAAACGCCCGGGCGCCCGGCCTCGACCCACGCCTGCAAACCATCGTTGGAGGGTGGAGCGGTATCGACCAGCACCAGATGCTCATCGCGCCAGAGCAACTCGCCCGCGAGCGCGGCGACCAGCGCCGTTTTGCCGGCACCGGGTGGACCCATCACGGCGACGGTGCGACCCGGGCGACTGAAATGTTTGAGGGGCGGCGGCCAAACCAGCCGCAGGTGACGGTGGGCTTTCATGCCACAAGCGTGGCGGGGCAGCGGATCATTGGCTGAGGCGGTGGCCCCGCCGCGCGGTCAGTCGCGGGTGCTCAGGCGCTCGTTGCGTTCGGCCACATAGCGGCAGGTATCGCAGTCACTGGCCGACGCCGGGATCTTCCGCCCTGTGTAACAGGCGACCGCCCGCGCGATGCAGTCATCGACCCAGCCGCAGTCGCCCTCGTACGCAATGAGGGTAGTCTCGAAGCGCATCCGGCCGAGGCCGGCCTCGTAGAACCCGCCCTGCTTGTCGCCATTGACGTACAAAAAATAGCCGATCGGACTGACCGGGAACCCCGCGGACCGGAACAGCCACTGGTAGATCTCCATCTGGCGCTTGTAGCCCTCGCCGAAGCCGCCCTCGAGGTCGGGGGTGCCCTGCTTCGAGGTCGATTTGTAATCGACGATGTGCAGCTGCCCGCTTGCCAGGTGCTGCCAGATATCATCGACGGCACCGTAGATGGTGGCGCCCGTGGCAGCGTGCGCCACACGCAGGCCCTTGAAGTTGCTGCGCCAGGTGTCGAGCTCGGGATGGGCGTACGCCCGCACCTTAAGGCCCTCACGTTCCCAGATCGGGTGCGATTGCCCCTGCTGGCGGACGGCGTCGAACTCGTTTTTCAGCAGTGCGTCCGTGGCTACGGCGAGCGTGAGCGGGATCCTCGACAGCGCCTTCAGGCCCTTTCGGCGATGCAGATAGAAACATCGCGGGCATTTGATGAACTCCTCCAGCGCGGTGCGCGAGAGCGCAGGCGGGGATCCCTCGGGCGATGTCTTGCGCTTGGGCATGGGGCGATCTTATCGCGCCCGGCTCAGAACGCCGCGAAGCGGATATTGACTCCCCCGGCATCCGGCCCCAGCCTGCACCCCTCTCACTGAGCGAGACCCCCCATGCGATTCAAACCCTGTCTCTCGGTCGATGACGTTGGCGAGATCGCCGCAGCCTGCCGCGCAGCAGCGGCCACGATGGGCCTTGCTGTCACCATCGTCATCAGCGACGACGGCGGCCACGTGCTGCGTCTCGACCGGCTCGAAGCGCGGGTGTCGACGCTGGAAGCTGCCTTGGGCAAGGCGCGTACCGCAGCCATCACGCGCACTCCCACTTCGTCGCTCGCAGAGCGGGTGCAGACCATGCCGGGCCTGCTCACCATGAGCCTGACGCCCATCGGCGGCGGCGTGCCGCTGATGATCGGCAGCGACTGCGTGGGCGCCATCGGCGTCTCCGGTGGGACCCCGCAGCAAGATGAAGAGATCGCGAGCGCCGGAGCCCGCCTCCTCAGCACGCTCAACGCGGGCTGATGAACTCCGCCTTCGATCTCGCTGCGCAGCGAACCGTTCGCCTTTCGGCCATCGACGGTCGCGCAGTCATACATCAGGGCGTCGTCCGAGCGGCGAATCATGACGCCATTGGTCGGGATCGCCGAGGACCAGGTACCCCGCTTGTTGCGGAAGGTGCATTGCCCCTCGGAACCGTCAGAGAAATTCACCTGAATCGGGACCATCGGGTCGTTCACGATGGTGGCGCACCCCGAGAATTTTGACCATACATCCTCCGGTTGATGTGTTCTTTGAAACCGATCATTCCGGAGTAGATAAACCCTGCGGCGGATCAAATAGTGACCCGACGAGTGGTGAGCCGATCTGGAGCGGGTATCTATGGCGTCTGCTTTGACGGGAATTCGATATACGCCGGAAGTTACCTTGGCGCGATAACGGCGCACGGCTCGCGCCGAGCCCACATTCTCGAAAGGAACTTGAGGCGCTAAATAGAGACGCGGATCACGTCCGCGTGACTCGCAGCCTCATACCAAGGGCGCTCGCGACACGCAGAACCGTCGACAAACTCGGATTACCTTCAGCGCTCAAAGCGCGGTACAAACTCTCGCGACTGAGCCCCGTTTCACGTGCGACGGTCGTCATGCCGGCTGCACGAGCGATATCTCCCAACGCGCGCGCGACACCGGTTGCGTCCTCCGGCGCAGTCTCCAGCCATGCGTTCAGGTATTCGATACGTTCGGCCGGGGTTCTGAGGTGGTCCGAAACATCGAACGGGATGACGACCGTGTTGCCACTATTCTTCGATCTCGGAGATTGCTTTCGCTTCATTTCATGCATCCAGAAACCCACGCGTCGCTAGCATGTCGCCTATAGGCGACGATGTCTATCGTCGAACTCAGACCGAAACGCGGAGAAGCGGCCTAATGCTTCGAAGCATGTGAAAGAAAGCCCTTCGAGAACCACCGGCGTCGGTTGGTAAACGCGAATGACCCGGGCGTTGGAGGCCGCTACCCCTCCCAAACCAGCGCCTGTTGGTC
>RGWK01000311.1 GCA_010029775.1 Gammaproteobacteria bacterium | reverse complement strand
GCCTTAAAGCAAGTCCGCCGAGCGCTCGGTCCGGACGCCATGGTGCTCTCCACCAAAGAGACTGCCGATGGTGTGGAGATCATGGCGATTACCCCGGATGCGCTGGATCAACTCTCTGCAGGCTTGGGCCGCAGTACGGTCAGCGCGATGCCGGGTGGCGGCTCCGCCGAGCTCTACAGCGCGCCGCCGCGGCGCTCGACAGCCCCCTCTGGCCCCTCGTTTCCACATGAGTTGGTGATCTCCGATGTGATCAAGTCACAGCGCAACCTCGATGGCTCCCCGGTCTATACGCCCGAGCAGCTGGGCAAGGGCAAGCGGCCTGAGCCGGCAGCTGCCGCAAGTAGCGCCCGCGCCAGCGCCGCCCGTGATTCTGAAATCGCGGCCAGCGCATTGGCTGCTGCCTCTGCCAATGCTGCTGAGATGAGCCGGCTGGTGCTCGAGATGGCCCAGGTGAAAAACCTGCTGCAGTTAGACATTACCGATCAACAGGCCGTTCTGTGTCGGCATGGCAACCCGTTCAAGGCAGAAGCCGGCCAGACACTGGCAGCGGGTGCCAGCGTCCGTATTTACCTTGCCGGGCGATTTATCGGGGTGGGGCAGGTAGATGGCACCGGAAAAGACCAGAAAATTCAGCCGGTTCGCTTGGTATCTACATCAAATTCTTGATATACTTTTGAATTCTTCGCAACCGGGGTTTCCGGAAGCGGTTTTAACCCCTCGGGGTAACCTGGATGTAGCTCTCTCAAACTGGGGCGCATTCGTCACTAAAAGGAAAGTTTGACATGACGCTAAATGCTCAAGGCAAAGCTGCCATCGTTGCTGATTTTCAACGCACTCAAGGCGACACCGGTTCATCGGAAGTTCAAGTCGCGCTGCTGACTGCCCGTATCAACGAACTGACTGGCCACTTTAAAGAACACAAGAAGGATCATCACTCGCGCCGCGGTCTGCTGCGTATGGTGAGCCGTCGCCGTAAGCTGCTGGACTATCTGAAGAACACCAATCTGGATAGCTACCGCACCCTGATCACACGCCTTGGCCTGCGTAAGTAATTACGTGCCAGCCGTTTGACGCTACGGGCGCTCTCTCTGGAGAACGCCCGTTTTGTTTTTGTTGTTGTCGTTATTGTCGAGTAGTTATTGCTGTTGTTGATTGTTGAGAGGAAGAGAAAACAATGAGTATGTTTGAAATTGCACGTGAAAGTATTCAGTACGGTGCCCACACCCTGACCCTGGAAACCGGCCATGTGGCCCGTCAGGCCAGCGGTTCGGTCATGGTGACTTATGATGACACCGTTGTTCTGGTTACCGTTGTTGGTGCCAAGAAGGCTAAACCAGGTCAGGACTTTTTCCCGCTGACCGTTGATTATGTTGAAAAGACCTACGCCGCCGGTAAGATCCCTGGTGGTTTCTTCAAGCGCGAAGGCCGTCCTTCGGAAAAAGAAACGCTGACCTCGCGTCTGATCGACCGTCCGCTGCGTCCGCTGTTCCCGGAAGGTTTCTACAACGAAGTTCAGATCGTTGCTACCGTGATGTCGATCAATCCTGAAGTGGATTCCGACATTCCTGCACTGATCGGTGCATCGGCTGCTCTGGCCCTGTCGGGTATTCCGTTCAACGGCCCGGTGGGTGCCGCTCGCGTGGGTTACATCGATGGCCAGTACGTCATCAACCCAACATCGTCGCAGATGAAGACTTCGCAAATGGACCTGATCGTTTCGGGTACCGAAGCCGCTGTGCTGATGGTTGAATCCGAAGCACAGATGCTGCCAGAAGACGTGATGCTGGGTGGCGTGGTATTCGGTCACGAGCAACAACAAGCGGTTATCCAGATGATCAACCGTCTGGTTGAATCTGCCGGTAAGCCAGAGTGGGATTGGCAGCCAGCACCGAAAGACGAAGCCCTCATTTCGATGGTGTCGGATTTCGCCAAGCCACGCCTGGAAGCTGCTTACAACGAAACCAGCAAGCAGGTTCGTAGCCAGAACCTGAAGTCGATCTATGCCGACACCACCGCTCAATTCGCCAACGGCGAAAACGCCGCGGGTACCCCGGTGGATGCCAACACCATTGGCAACATCCTGTTTGATCTGGAAGCTGGCATCGTTCGTGGCCGCATCCTGTCGGGCGCACCGCGTATCGATGGTCGCGACACCCGCACCGTTCGTCCGATTGAAATCAGCAACGGCGTTCTGCCACGCACCCACGGCTCGGCACTGTTCACCCGTGGCGAAACCCAGGCACTGGTTGTTGCCACACTGGGCACCGGTCGTGACGAGCAGATCATCGACGCGCTGATGGGCGAGTACAAAGACCGCTTCCTGTTCCATTACAACATGCCTCCGTACGCCACCGGCGAATGCGGTCGTATGGGCGGCACCAAGCGTCGCGAACTGGGTCACGGCCGTCTGGCCAAGCGTGCCCTGGTGCCGGTGCTGCCGTCGCCGGAAGATTTCAGCTACACCATGCGTGTGGTCTCGGAAATCACCGAATCGAACGGTTCGTCGTCGATGGCTTCGGTCTGCGGCGGCTGCCTCTCGCTGATGGACGCCGGTGTACCGCTGAAGGATCACGTGGCTGG
>RGWK01000032.1 GCA_010029775.1 Gammaproteobacteria bacterium | reverse complement strand
CCGAGAACCCGGGCATGGTGCTCGCGATCGGCGTGTTCGTGTCGGGTGCGCTGCAGGTGGTGTGTCAGTTGCCCTCGGTGGCGCGGCTCGGTCTGCTCAGTTGGCCACGCTGGCGCCCGGCCGCGGAGGGCGTGCGGCGGATCGCGAAACTCATGCTGCCTGGGATCGTCGGTTCTTCGATGGCGCAGGTGAGTCTGCTGCTCGATACCGTGATCGCCTCGTTCCTCGTGACCGGTAGCATCGCCTGGCTCTACTACGCCGATCGGCTTATGGAGTTTGCGCTCGGCGTGTTTTCGATCGCGCTGGCGACGGTGATCCTGCCCGGTCTCTCGGCCCAGCACGCGCGCGGTGACAGTGAGCGTTTCTCCGCCACGCTGGATTGGGCGCTGCGACTGGTGGTGCTCATCGTGGTGCCGGCGGCGGTGGGTCTGTTCGTACTTGCAGGGCCGATCACGGCCACCATTTTCGGTTACGGGCAATTCAGTGATCGGGATGTACAGATGACCCAGTACGGGCTGATGGCCTACTCGTGGGGGCTGATCGGCTTCAGTCTGGTCAAGGTGCTGGCACCCGGCTACTTCGCCAGGCAGGACACGCGCACTCCGGTGCGGGTTGGTTTGATCGCGCTCGGGGTCAACATGGCGCTCAACCTGCTCATCGTGCTGCCTGCGCATTACGCAGGCTTTGCGACGCCCTTTGTGCTGCTCGCCACCTCCACCTGCATTTCCGCGGCGGTGAACAGTGTGTTGCTGTGGCGCGGCTTGCAACGCGAGGGCGTGTACAAGCCCGCTGCAGGATGGGTGCGCTTGCTCTCGCAGGTGATGATCGCCAACGGCGCCATGGTAGCCGTGTTGCTGCTGGTCACGCCGCCGCTGGGAGCATGGCTCGCGCACACACCGCTCGAGCGCGCCGGGCAACTGGCGGCCACTATTGCGGCGGCTGGCACCGTCTATGGCGCAGCACTCTGGGTTGCCGGCATGCGAGTGCAGCAGTTGCGCAACCGTGGCGGCGCGGAGTCTTCGTGATGCACGCCGGCTCGTTTGGATACCCGAGGCGTTCCAGATGGAGTTGATCCGCGGCCCGCACAACGTTCGCGCTCGGCATCGTGGTGCCATCGTCACGCTCGGCAGTTTCGACGGCCTGCATCTCGGTCATCAGGCCCTGATCCGTGCGGCACTCGAGCGCGGCGCCCGCGAGCAGCGGCCCGTCATCCTGCTGAGCTTTGAGCCTTTGCCTCGTGAGTACCTCCAAGCCGCCGATCCGCCTGCGCGGCTGACCAACTTTCGCGAACGCTGGCGGATCCTGCAGGCGACGGGTATCGACGCGCTGATGCTGCTGCGTTTCAACGAGTCGCTGCGCTTGCAAAGCGGCGCTCGATTTGTCGAACTGCTGACCACGACGCTCGCGGTCGGCGGGCTCGTGGTCGGACACGATTTTCGTTTCGGTCGCGAGGGCGAGGCGAATACCGAGTTCCTTCGCGCGGCAGGCAGGCAGCACGGCTTCAGCGTCGATGTGATCGAGCCAGTACTGCTCGAGGGTGAGCGCATCAGCAGCACGGCACTACGCCACACCCTGGCTTCGGGCGAACTTGATCGGGCTGCGCGTTTGCTCGGCAGACCGTACAGTTTGCGCGGACGGGTGGTGGGCGGACAGCAACTCGGCCGCACTTTGGGCTTTCCTACGGCTAACATTCGCATGCGGCGACGGCGTTCGCCGCTCGGTGGCATATTCGCCGTGCGAGTTCGCGGCATCGGTTCCGAGGTCCGAGGCGGTGTGGCGAGTCTCGGCACGCGCCCGACCGTCGGTGGGGTCGAGCCCTTGCTCGAAACCTTCGTGTTCGATTTCGCCGGCGACTTGTACGGTCTCGAGCTTGAAGTCGAGTTCGTGGCGCATTTGCGTGCTGAGTTGCGTTTCGAGAGCCTCGAGCTGCTCGTGGTGCAGATGAGGGCAGACGAGGTGGCGGCGCGCGAGACGCTCGCCGTGAGGCCCTTGGGTGATACTGGGATTGAGTGAACGGGATTTACAGTGAGCGATTACAAGCAGTCGATCAATCTTCCGCAGACGGACTTCCCCATGAAGGCCGATCTCGCGCAGCGCGAGCCCGCATTCGTGGCTCGTTGGCAGTCTGAGGACACTTACGGCGAGTTGCGCCGCATTGCAGAGGGTCGGCCGCGGTTCGTCTTGCACGATGGGCCGCCGTACGCCAACGGGACCATCCACATTGGTCACGCGCTCAATAAAATTCTCAAGGACATTATCGTCAAGTCGCGAACGCTCGACGGCTTCGATGCGCCGTACATTCCCGGTTGGGATTGCCACGGGCTACCGATCGAGCACGCCGTCGAGAAGAAGGTCGGTCGACCCGGCGGCAAGTTGGATGTCAACGCCTTTCGCGCCGCGTGCCGCGCGTTTGCCGAAGAGCAAGTAGCGCAGCAGCGCGACGACTTCCAGCGACTCGGTGTGCTGGGTGATTGGCAGCGGCCGTATCGCACCATGGATCCCGCCTACGAGGCGCAGCAACTGCGTGCCTTCGGTCGCATTGTTCGCAACGGGCACTTGTACAAAGGCGCGAAGCCGGTGCATTGGTGTCTCGACTGTCGCTCGGCACTGGCCGAGGCCGAAGTCGAGTACGAGGACAAGACCTCGCCTGCGATCGACGTTGCCTTTCGCGCCGCCGACCCGGCTGCGTTCCTCGCGCGCATCGGGGCGAGCCCATCCTTCGCGGAAAGCACTACTGCACCCGCGATCGTGATCTGGACGACGACGCCCTGGACCTTGCCCGCCAACGAGGCCGTGGCGCTCGGCGCCGAGATCGATTACGTGCTCATCGACACTCCGGCGGGAGAGTTGCGTCCGCCGCGTTCTCTCGTGATCGCCGAGGGTCTGCTGGCTCAGGTGGCCGCGCGCTTTGGTTTCGCCTCGACCGATGTGCAGGTTCGCGCGCGGTTTCGTGGTGCTTCGCTCGAAGGCGCGATGTTGCAGCACCCGTTTCTCGCCGATAAACAAGTGCCTGTCATCGTCGGCGATCACGTCACGCTCGATGCCGGCACCGGCGCCGTGCACACAGCCCCGGCCCATGGTCAGGAGGACTTTGTCGTGGGTCAGCGCTACGGCTTGCCGGTGCGTAATCCGGTGGGCGGAGAGGGGCGTTTCCTTCCGGGCACACCACTCGTTGAAGGTCTCAAGATCGACGAGGGCGGCCAGAAACTCATCGAACTGATGCGCGAGAGTGGCGCGCTCGTCCACCACGAACCGTATCGCCACAGTTACCCGCACTGCTGGCGACACAAGACACCGGTGATCTTCCGTGCCACGCCACAGTGGTTCATCAGCATGGACCAGCAGGGTCTGCGCGCCCGTGCGCTCGAGCACATCAAACACGTGGTATGGACGCCGGCGTGGGGCGAGCAACGCATCACCGGCATGATCGAAAAACGGCCGGACTGGTGTATTTCTCGTCAGCGTACCTGGGGCGTGCCGATCCCCTTGTTCGTGCACAAGGTCAGCGGGGAACTGCACCCACAGACCGAGCAGCTCATTGAGCGCGCCGCGGAGCGCGTGGAGCAGGGCGGCATCGAGGCGTGGTTTGCCCTTGATCCGCAGGAATGGCTCGGCGCTGAAGCGGCCGAGTACGACAAGGTCACCGACGTCATGGACGTTTGGGCGGACTCGGGCTTGTCATTCGAGTGCGTGGCTGCCGCCCGCCCGGAAATCGCCGGGCCGGTCGATCTCTATCTGGAGGGTTCAGATCAGCACCGTGGCTGGTTCCACTCTTCGTTGCTCATGTCGGAGGCACTCTACGAGCGTGCGCCATACAAGGGCGTGCTGACCCACGGCTTCACGGTCGATGACAAGGGCCGCAAGATGTCGAAGTCGCTCGGCAATGTGATCGCGCCGCAAAAAGTGATGCAAACGCTGGGCGCTGACGTGCTGCGACTGTGGGTTTCGACCACCGATTACGCCAATGAAATGAGTGTCTCCGACGAGATCCTCAAACGCACCTCCGACGCCTACCGGCGCATCCGCAATACCGCGCGCTTCCTGCTGGGCAATTTGCACGGTTTTGATCCGGCGACCGATGCCGTCGCGCCGGCACAGATGGTGGCGCTCGATCGTTGGGCGGTGCAGCGCGCCGCAGCGCTGCAGACGGAAATCATCGAGGCGTACCGCACCTACCAGTTCCACGGCGTGTATCAGCGTGTGCACAACTTCTGCGTCGCCGACCTTGGCGGCTGTTACCTCGATGTGCTGAAGGATCGTCTCTACACCTCGCCCACACGCAGCCTCGCGCGCCGTTCGGCGCAGACGGCGATGTGGCATATCGCCGAGGCCATGGTGCGTTGGCTCGCCCCGGTGTTGTCGTTCACCGCCGAGGAAATCTGGTCGTACCTGCCAGGAACTCGGCCGCGCTCCGTGTTCCACGCCACCTGGCATGTGCTGCCGTCGATGCCTGACTGCGATATCGATTGGGATGCGCTGCTTGCCCTGCGCAGCGAGGTGGCGCGCGAGCTCGAGCGCTTGCGCGAGGCCGGAAGCATCGGTGCGCCACTCGAGGCCGAAGTCGACATTGAGTGCCCGCCAGGCGAGTACGCTCGACTCGCGGCCTTAGGCGATGAGTTGCGATTCTTCCTGATCACCTCGGCAGCGCGGGTGGTGGCAAACCCTGAGAGCACTGCGCGCCGCATCACGGTGCGGCCGACCGAGGCACCGAAGTGCGTCCGCTGCTGGCATCGACGCGACGATGTCGGTGCGCACGCGGAGCATCCGTTGATTTGCGCCCGCTGCGTCAGCAATGTCGCAGGAGAAGGCGAAACACGGATACGCGCATGACGGTTCGCTGGAAGGACAGTGCTTGGCGCTGGTTGCCCGTGTCGTTGTTGCTGGTGCTGGCGGATCAGGCCAGTAAGGCGTGGATCGAGGCGCGCTATCTGCTCGGAGAGTTCACGCCCGTGTTTTTCTGGCTCGACATCACGCGCTTGCATAATCCGGGCGCCGCCTTCAGTTTCTTGGCCGATGCCGGAGGCTGGCAACGGCATTTCTTGTCGGTGTTAGCGGCCGGGGTGAGCGTCGGTATCGTGGTTTGGATGCGTCAACTGCACGCACAGCGAGATCTGTTGCTCTCATCGGCCCTCGCGCTCGTGCTCTCCGGGGCTATCGGCAATCTCATTGATCGGCTGGAGCACGGCTACGTGGTCGATTTCATCCATCTGCATTGGCAGGGTGCGTACTTCCCTGCATTCAACGTGGCAGATGCCGCCATCACCGTGGGGGCGGCGCTGCTGATTCTCGATGCCCTGCGGGACCTGCGACGCCAATGAAAATCGTCCTCGCTAACCCCCGCGGATTCTGCGCCGGCGTCGATCGTGCGATCGACATCGTGGAGCGGGCCATCACGTTGTTCGGTGCACCGATCCACGTGCGTCACGAGGTGGTGCACAACCGCCACGTCGTCGAGCGGCTGCGCGGTATGGGCGCGGTATTTGTCGACGAGCTGCACGAAGTTCCCGATGGTGCGACCGTGATCTTCTCCGCGCACGGCGTCTCCAAAGCGGTTGAGGATGAAGCCAAGCGACGCGGTTTGACCGTCTTCGATGCCACGTGTCCGCTCGTCACCAAAGTCCACATGGAGGTGCGACGTTACGCCCGCGACGGGCGCGATGTGATCCTCATTGGTCATCACGGGCATCCTGAAGTCGAGGGGACGCTCGGGCGCTTCGACATCAGCCTCGGCGGACAGATCCGTCTTGTGGAATCGGTGGCCGATGCCGAGCAGTTGCCGGTCGCCGATCCGCAGCGTCTGGCGTTCGTTACCCAAACCACGTTGTCGGTGGACGATACGGCCGAAATCGTTGCCGTGTTGAAACGGCGGTTCCCCGATTTGGCGAGTCCACGCAAGGAAGACATCTGCTACGCGACCCAGAATCGCCAAGACGCCGTCAAGGATCTGCTGCGCGATTGCGATGTGCTCGTTGTGGTGGGCTCGGCGACCAGTTCGAACTCGAATCGACTGGTGGAGCTTGGGCACCGCGCCGGCGTACCGGCTTATCTCGTCGATGGGGCCGCCGACCTGCATCCGGAGTGGTTCCAGGGCAAGCGGTCGGTAGGTGTGTCTGCGGGCGCTTCGGCTCCTGAAGTGCTGGTGCAGGAGGTTATTGCTCGCCTGCGTGAGTGGGGCGGGGAGATGCCTGAGGAGCGCGCCGGACGAATTGAGCAGGTCATCTTCGGGCTGCCCCGCGAGCTGCGAAGCTAACCACCAAATTTGACAAATTTTATGTAAAGGCAGATTGTCAAGCCCGACTTAAACCAAAATGGATGTAAATCCATCGTATTCATGGTCGAGGGGGCGGTGGCATGAACGGCATTTCGCTGGCGCGGCAGGCTGTTTTTGAAGCGTTGTTCAATGTCGAGGGTAAAAGTCGCTTCGCGAAGCAACTCGACTCATTCATCACCTGGTTGATCGTCGCCAACCTGTTGGCCTTGGTGCTGGAGCACATCCCGGCGTGGTATGCCACGCACGAGGCGTCGTTCGGACTTTTCGACCGGATTTCCATTTACATATTTACGGCCGAATTCGTGCTGCGACTTTTCGCAGCCGGCGGGGATCCGCGGTACTCGGGCCGACGCTTCCCGACGCTGAGATTTGCGGTAACCCCGTTCGCACTGATCGACGTTGCGGTTATCGCCCCGTACTGGCTGCATTTGCTCGGCGTCATCGACCTCGATCTACGGGCGCTTCGGGCGTTGCGATTGCTTCGACTGTTGAAGTTATTACGTGACTTCGTGCCCGCAGTGCACGAGTTTCGGCATGCCAATGCGGGTCGAACCCTTCGCCAAAAGGTCTACGCCCTAATGAACGATACGCCGACCTCGGGTCGGCTCCACCACCAACTCGATCTGATTTTTATTTTGTTCATCATCACGAGTGTGCTGGCTGTGTTCCTTGAGACCATTACGGCAGTCTACGTGCCGCTGGCTCGGGAGTTTCATGGGTTCGACATGGTGGCCATCGGGGTTTTTACTGTTGAATACTTGCTGCGGCTCTATGCCGCGCCGGAGCAGGAGCCCGGCAACTCCGCTCTCGCCGGCAGGTTTGCATTCGTAAAGAAGCCCGGCAGTCTGATCGACTTGATCGCCATCGCGCCGTTCTATCTGCAGTTTATCATCGCCCTTGATCTGCGCTTCCTGCGCATTCTGCGCGTGCTGAGAGTGTTGAAGCTCACGCGGTACAACACGGCTCTGACGACCTTCGCGATGGTGCTGAAGCGCGAAAAGCGGGCTTTTACTGCAGCGATGTTCATTACGGTACTGATCACGATCCTCTCGGGGGCGATCGTGTACGAATTCGAACACGCTGTTCAACCGGAGAAATTCGACACCATGCCGCGTGCGATGTACTGGGCGGTGATCACTTTGGCGAGTGTGGGTTATGGTGATATTTCGCCGGTCACGCCGATTGGCCAGGCTTTTACCATGGTGCTCGCGATCCTCGGTATCGGTATTGTGGCGCTGCCCGCCGGTATCTTGGGTTCAGCATTTTCCGATCAACTTCACCAGCAGCGCGAGGAAATGCTGAAAGCGGTGGAAGATGCCTTCGCCGATGGCATTTTGACTGAAGCCGAAGAGCGTCAACTCGAGGAGGAGCGCATTCGACTGCACTTGTCTGAGGCGCAGTTCGAGAAACTCAAGCAACGGGCCATGGCCCGTCATTCAGTGGAGCTGACTGCCGCGCACACCATCATCAAGGCATCCGAGGAGATCGCAAAGCTCAGGGAAGCCTTGCATGCCCTGCCTGTGGATGCCGCGATACTTGAAATCGACAAGCTTAATTTGCCCGATGCCGAGAAAGCGGCCCTGCGTGTGTTACTGAAATAGAGTCGGAGGGCGCATGGATATCTACGTTATCTGGGCAGGCTTGCTCGGCGCCCTCAGTGCCGTGTCACTATTGATCGGTTCTATTATCGGGGTCGGTACGCGACTGCCACGTGCCGCGGTCGGCATGCTTGCCGCCTTCGGCGCGGGTGCGCTGCTTTCGGCCTTGGCTATCGAACTTGTGGCGCCAACGATTGGCGCGTTCGCCAATGCGACCACGGAGCCCGAACGGCTCCGCGAAACGGGGCACTTTCTCTCGCTGGTGGCCGGCTGTGCAGTGGGCGGCGTGGTATTCGTGCTCCTCGACCAGCTTGTCAATGCGCGCGGAGGTTACCTTCGTAAAACCGCATACGTGATGTCCAAGGTTGCTATCGAACGCGAAGCATTCCACGCACGTGCGCTCGCCGAGATCATGCGGGTACCTGTTTTTCTTGGCCTTCCGCCAGAAAAGCTGCCGATACTGCTCAGTCACTTGAGGCCCCGATTTTTCACTGCCGGTGAGCGCATCTTCAGTCGGGGAGAGGATGCGCACGGTTTGTACCTTGTGCGATCGGGCGTGCTGGTCATTCACCATCCCGATCACGACAAACCGATTGAGCTTGGGCACGGAGAGATCGTTGGTGAGATCTCTCTCGTAGCGCGCCGGGCTTACAGCGCTGAGTGTGAGGCCAAGACTGATGTCGAGCTCTTGTTACTGACTCCCGAGGATTTCGAGGGCGTTCGTAAGCGTGTGCCGGAACTCGAGGAGCAACTGCGGCTGCTCGTAGCCTCACGTCTGGAAGAGAACAAAAACGCAGCCGCGGTGAATACGCTGGAGAAGCAGCGGTGGGCTGCTTTGGCCATCGATGCCATCAACCATGGTGGCCAGATGCCAACTCGAGAGGAGATGGGCGCCCGGCACGCCGAGCATAAAAATGCGGCTTTCGCCATTTGGCTCGGTATCCTGCTCGATGGGATACCGGAGAGTTTCATTATCGGCAGCACCATGATCGCCGCTGTGGCGACGATCACGGCCGCCGGCGGCGAGCCAACGTTTGGCTCGGTGTTGCCGTATACCCTGATCGCGGGTCTGTTCCTCTCTAATCTTCCCGAAGCGTTATCGAGCTCGCAGCAAATGAAGCTGCAGGGTATAGCGGTCAGTCGAATATTGCTGCTGTGGGGGTCACTGGTGGTCCTTACGGGACTCGGTGCCGCACTCGGCGCCTCTGTCAGCGAGCATATCGAGCACGGCACACTGATATTCGTTGAAGGAATCGCAGCGGGCGCTATGCTGACCATGATTTGCGCCGCAATGCTTCCGGAGGCGGCCCATCTGGCCAACCCCAACGCGGTGGGATTGTCGACGTTGAGCGGGTTCTTGGCGTCCATCCTTTTCAAATTGCTCGAGTGAGGCCAGCCGGTCCGGCGTGGTGGACAAAATTCAGGCGCTTTGGCAAATTACTCCATTATGGAAGCGGTAAAACTTGACGTTGCCCGGGTTGCCCAAACCCAAGTCCCGCCCAAGGCTTCGGGGGAGTCGGCGCGCGGCGTGCCCTCGACACCCGACCCTAAACAGGCCGAGGCTACGATCCGGGCCATTCAAGACAATTTTCGTGAATCGGTGGAGGCGGCGAACGAACGCTTGGCCGAGGCGGGGCAGCGCATAGACATCTCCATCGATAAGGCCACCAATATCGTAGTGGTGCAGGTGCGGGATCGCGACAGCGGGGAAACGATTCGCCAAATACCCCCTGAAGAAGCGCTGCAGGTCACCCGCAACATCGATCGCTTGACCGGTATCCTGGTCGACCGAAAAGTTTGATTTTTTCCCGCGCATTGGTCGTCCGGCCCACCGGACCGGCAACATCGGCCGTAAGTTTGCACCGTTTGCTGCGCACTGTGCTTCTGCTGCTCGGGCTCGGGCTTGCCAGTTCGTTCGCGCAAGGTCGAGTTGAGTTTCAACCGAGGCCACTGGTGGTGTTGGCTTACCACGAGATTGCGGCGCCGACTGAGGCCCTTGTACCCGATTACGCCGTGACGCCGACTGCTTTCGTTCGGCATATCGATTGGTTGCGCAACACGGGGTTCACCTTTGTGAGCGTGGAAGAAGTGATCGCGGCCCGCGAGGGTAGGGCGACCTTGCCCGCGCGAGCCGTGCTGCTGACGTTCGATGATGGGTATGCGTCCTTCTACCAGCATGCGTGGCCGATGCTGAAGATGCTGCGCATCCCCGCCGTGGTATCCGTAGTCACGAGCTGGCACGAGGGCGTAGGAGCGGTCAACTTGGACGGCCGATCGGTTTCTCGCGAGCGTTTCATGAGTTGGGAGCAGCTGCGCGAAATTCAGGCATCGGGTCTCGTCGAACTCGCTAGTCATACTCACGACTTGCACCATGGCGTCCCGGGCAACCCGCAAGGAAGCCGGATGGCTGCCGCCACGACACGGCGGTTTGATGCGGCGAGCCAACGTTACGAATCGCAGGCCGACTACGCTTCCCGCATTGCCGCAGATCTGCGTCAATCAAAGCGTGTATTACAGCGCCGGACGGGTCGCGAGCCTCGTGTGTGGACATGGCCATACGGGCGTTACAACGAGACGGTGCAACAGAAGGCCGTCGCACTCGGTATGCAGGTGGGGCTAACGCTGGAGGATGGGGCAAACGTCGCCGAGACGTCGCCACTTCGTTTGCGACGAATCTTGATTCAGTCGAACACCGATATCGGCGAGCTTCGTTATCAAATTCGTTTGCGGGACGAGCGCGTCAGTGAAAATGACCGGCCGCAAAAAATCGCGCATATTGACCTCGACTACCTCCACGATCCGAATCCCGAGCAATTGCGGCGTAACGTGGATCACCTCGTGGATCGATTGACGTGGCTCGGCGTCAATGTAGTTTATCTTCAGGCGTTTTCTGACCCGGACGCGAATGGCTCCGCGGCAGCCGTTTATTTTCCCAACCGGCACGTTCCGGTGACGGCAGATCTGTTCAGTTACGTTGCTTGGGAGATCCGCACGCGTACGCCAGTGCGGCGTGTGTACGCCTGGATGCCGCTGCTGGCCTGGGAGTTGCCGCCTGCGCATCCTGCACACGCGCAACTTGTGCGGGCTGAGGCCGGTCCGGTTCGTGGTAGCGTGAACATGGGCTACCACCGCCTGTCGCCGTTTTCGGCGCTAGCGCGCGAGACCATCCTCGAAATTTATGAGGATCTCGCGCGTCACTGCAGCGTCGAGGGTGTGATTTTCCATGACGATATCACCCTGTCGGATCTCGAAGACGCCAGTGATATGGCTCTGGCTACCTATCGCGAGTGGGGGCTCCCGGGGTCCGTCCGCGAGATTGCTGCCAACGATGAGTTATTGGGGCGGTGGACCATTCTCAAGATTAACGCCCTGGATGAGTTGGCGGCCCAGGCTGCGACGGTCATGCGTCGCGACGCACCGGCGCTTTTTACTGCTCGCAACCTCTACGCTCAGGTGGCGCTAAACCCGCGGGCTGAGGTTTGGTATTCGCAGGCCTTGGAGAACTCGCTCCGCCGTTATGATTTTACGGCCATCATGGCGATGCCCTACATGGAAGGTGCAGCGGATCCCTTGCGCTTTCAGTTGGATTTGGTGGACAGCTTGCGGCGTTTCCCGGGCGCGCTACGCAAGACCATTTTCGAGTTGCAGTCGGTGGACTGGAAGCGTGCGCAGGCGCCGATTCCGTCCGAAGAGATGGCGCGAACCATCGGCTTGTTGTACGACAACGGTGTGATTCACGTCGGGTACTACCCCGATATGTTGTTTCAGTCGCATCCAGACCCGGCTGTGATTCGCCGGGCACTTTCGGGGCGGTCCAGTGATCCGTTGCTGCTCGAGCCGTGAATCCGATCCTGGCTAGTTTTCTTTTTCTCTTTCCGCTCGTTATGTCGGTCACTTGGACCGTGGGCGGCGCCGCGCGTTTCTTTCTTACGGAAGTCGGCAAGAGAGTGGGCCGAAGACCCACGGCCGACTCGCTGGATATCCCCGTCAGCATCATCATCCCGTGCTTTAACGAAGCGCAGCATTTGGCTGCGACCGTCGGTAAGGCGCTCTCGATCAACAGCCGAAACTTCGAGGTGATCGCCGTAGACGATGGCAGTACGGATGAGACTGCGCGAATCCTGTCAGATCTTGCGCGCGCGACACCGAGGCTGCGCGTCATCTCATTGGGCGACAATCAAGGCAAAGCTGCAGCGCTGCGGGCAGCAGCGAGGATCGCAACCCACGAAATGCTCATCTGCATCGATGGTGACGCTTACATTGATGCAGACGCCCCCGCGTGGCTCGCCGCTGCACTGTCAGCGGATCCGCGGCTCGGCGCGGTTACGGGTAATCCCCGCATCCGAAACCGTAGGACCCTGCTCGGAAAAATTCAAGTCGGCGAATACTCCGCGATGATCGGAATGATCAAGCGCACTCAGACGTTGTTCGACTGTCTTTTTACTCTCTCGGGTGTAATCGCGGGGTTTCGAAAGTCCGCCGTTGTAGCTGTCGATTACTGGGGCCTCGATGCGCTCACCGAGGACATGGATATCACTTGGAGATTACAGAGGGCGGACTGGCGAACTACGTTTGAGCCGCGGGCGCTTGTGGCCATCCTTACGCCGGAAACATTCAAGGGCCTTTGGCGGCAACGTCTGCGTTGGGCGATGGGGGGCGCACAGGTCATGGCGCGAAACCTCGAGACGCTATGGCGGCCGGCGCCAGTTAATTTGCGTTTTCTAATGGTTGAAATGGTGCTGAGCGTGGTGTGGAGCTACCTGCTGGTGGCGTCGACGCTCTATGGGATCGGGGCACTCGTCATCACGTGGATCTCTGGGGCGACATGGACGCCTGAATGGACTGCCGGGTCGGCAGGCTTGGTGCTGGCTGCTTGCGGCATCACTCAAATGGCCGTCGGCGTCGCTTTGGACAGGCGCTACGATCCTGAAATCGGTTCGATTGTGGGGCACTTGTTTTGGTACCCGTTGGTGTTCTGGCTGCTGCAGACGGCGACGACGGTGGTCGCGTACCCCATGGTGGCTTTTCGCCAGCGGGGGATTCGCGCCACTTGGGTCAGCCCAGATCGCGGTCGCTCCTGACGATTCAGCCAGGTCGGCGACAAATCGTCTGGATGACCTCTTTCGGTACGATGACGCCGTAGACCCTAAAAAACACATTGTTCAACTGTCGATCGCGCCAAGCGGGGTACTTGTCGTTGAAACCCCAGTTGCCAGAAATATCTTTGGAAATCGCCTCCTCAAGGAGCGACAAAGACAGATCGACTCCTGCCAGATAAAGCGACACCCCAAAACTTTCTTTGGTGCGTCTAATCTCATCGTGACGCAGGGACTCTCGGCGTGTCCTGTCTATGACAGCGTACACGGCGCTGGCCGTTGCGATGGCTATGGCGGCGGATATCGGGTTGTTCCCTTGCAGCGCCGCAAGGACCAACAGCGCGGCACCGGCGAGTAGTATTAGGGCAATCAACAGTGGCTGAGTTCGTTGCGTTTCTGCCAAACGTGCTGACGCGTCTCGCCATTCACCATAGAGTCGGCAATATGCATGTGAGAAGTACTCCAGCTGGTCGCTCTGCCTGCGACACTCGCTGAGTTTCGTGTCCGAGTCGAAATAATCGGGTTTGTTTTCGTCATCGCTCATGAAATGGTCCGCTCAAGCGAGATTGCTGGCGCGCTGGTTGGCCGCACGAAGTCGCATGGTCTGCATGATGGCGATATTGCGGTAGACCACCACGGCAACTTCCGCCGAGCCTTCGAGCTTCATTCGGTTGAGTCCCAGCGCGACACTATCGACACTTGCGCGCACACGCGCCGAACGAGGTAGTCCGTCGACTACGGCCATCTCGCCGAAGGTCTCCCCTGGGCGCAGCGTGGCAAGAGGGTGCCAAGAGCCGGAACTCGATTTCTCGACTACCGCAGCGCCGACGATGAGCACGTAGAGTTTATCGCCCGCTTCGCCTTCATCGAAAAAAAGCGAATTTGCCGGCACATCAAAGCGAGTTACGGCGCTCAACAGCCAAATCAACTGCATGCGGGTCAAGCCCGAGAACAAGCCGACCTCACCCAGGACGCGGATGACGGCATCGTCGAGCACTATGGGGGCGGATGGCACGAGCGGTATCTCTTGGTTTCGTTTGCAGGGGAGAGCGTTGCGGCGTCACACACGGGAGACTCTTTTGGCTTTCTCCGTATCTTGCGGCGCGCGTAGCAAGGCCAAGCCAGTTTCACCCACTTCAAAGATTTCTATCGGGTTCTTGACCCCTTTTACTTCATACGACCCGAACGCTTTCCAGGTTAGATGGCCAATGCCTGCGATTTCCATTCCCTCGAGCATCTGCTGAGCGTTCTCAAAGGCGAACTTTGACAACAGGATCTGGTTTCCTTGTGCAAGAGACATGATGCGTGCTGCGGTATCCACCTGGATGCCGTTGAAGTCGATTTCCTTGCCGGCAACCTTGTGCGTATCGGCGACC
>RGWK01000310.1 GCA_010029775.1 Gammaproteobacteria bacterium | reverse complement strand
CGGATCTATCTGCCGTGAGAGCCTTCAGTTTCGATGGCGACTGCGGCTTTCTCATGCACCTCGGTACGTGGCATGAATTCCCGTTTGCACTCGCGCAGCCGCTCGATCTTGTGGTGATCCTGCGCAATGAGACCAATCGCAATCTCGACGCTGTCGCTGATGGCGAAGCGGTCGGTGAGGATTTGCAGAAGCGTCACATCGGCAAGCGATTCGATGTGACCTTGAGCATCACTCGTCGAAGCGCAGGTGCTTGACGCTCTTGCCGTGGCGGCGGATCAGCCGCAGTGCCTCGATGCCGATGCGGATGTGACGATCAACGAATTCGTTGGTGACCTTGCGGTCCGAGGCTTCTGTCTTCACACCCTCGGGCACCATCGGCTGATCGCTGACGAGCAGCAGGGCGCCTGAGGGAATCGAGTTGGCAAAGCCGGCGGCGAATATCGTCGCAGTCTCCATGTCGATGGCCATGCAGCGCGTCTTGCGCAAGTACTCCTTGAATTCGTCGTCGTGCTCCCAGACTCGACGGTTGGTGGTGTAGACCGTCCCCGTCCAGTAGTCGTGGTCGAGATCGCGGATCATGGTCGATACAGCACGCTGCAGGCTGAAGGCGGGCAGCGCCGGTACTTCGGGCAGCAGGTAGTCGTCGGAGGTGCCTTCGCCGCGGATGGCGGCGATCGGCAACACCAGATCACCGATCTGGTTCTTGCGCTTGAGGCCACCGCACTTGCCGAGCAGCAGCACCGCCTTGGGGCTGATGGCCGACAGCAGATCCATGACCGTGGCGGCGTTGGCGCTGCCCATGCCGAAGTTGATCATGGTGATGCCATCGGCTGTGGCATTCGGCATAGGGCGGTCGCGGCCGACCACCGTGGCTCCCGTTTGCGCCGCAAACAGGTCCAGATAGTTGCCGAAGTTGGTCAGCAGCACGTACTGGCCGAAGTCGGCGAGCGCGCAGCCCGTGTACCGTGGCAGCCAATTGTCGACGATGTCCTTCTTGGTCTTCATGGCCGCGACGTTATCACGGCTATCTGCCGCTCGGGTATTGCATGAATGCTACATAGTATTTACGCTGCATTCCCATGAGCCGCTCGAAGGAAGATCCGGTCTTCAATCGCGTCGAGGAACTGCGTCTGCAGCAGGGTCTCAGCCGGCAGCAACTGGCGGATGCCGTCGGCGTGCACTACCAGACGATCGGCTATCTCGAGCGTGGCGAGTACAGTCCGAGCTTGCTACTGGCATTGAAGATCTCGGGCGTGCTCGGCACCGAGGTCAGTGAGATCTTTTCCATCAGACCGTTTCGCAAGAGCAGGTAGCATGGCTGAGAAAAAACGTAATCGCATTTTCTGGTTGGAAGGGGTCACCGAGCACGAGGTGCTCAAGAGCCTCAACGATCGCGCGCCCTCGCGCTTCCGGCAGCAGGCCGCGCGTCGCCGTCTGGTGGTGACGATGGCCGTGCTGATCTTTGCACTTGCGGTGCAGACACTGTTGCCGGCTACAAAGCTGCAGACCTACCTCGAGTTCACGCTCTTGGCCGCCGTCGTCGTGCTGTATTTCGTGTTGCGCAAAGCGGTGCGGCATATCGCCGACTCACCAACCGAACTGCTCGATGAGCGGCAGATCGCGGCGCGCGATGCTGCGTTCACCGTGGCCTATCGCCTGCTGGCTGTGGCGTTCACGTTCTATGTATTGCTGTACATTGCGCATGATGTGCTGCAAGGCGACCCGTCACCCGGTAGCAACGAGACGAGATTTGGCGTGATGGCGCTGTGGATTTCCGCCGCAATGCTGGCTGCCGCGTTGCCGGCGATGGTGCTGGCGTGGAACCTCCCGTCCGAACCTGCAGTCGAAGACTGATCTTTCGCCCGAGGGATGCACCCGATGAATTCTTGCAAAACTCTCCTGCTTGGAGCGCTCGTGACCTTATCGACTTACGCCACGTCCACGCCCGCCATTGCCGCCGCTCAGGCCGCCCCGTTGATCGAGCGCAGCAAGCTGTTCGGCAACCCGAGCCGAGCGGGTGCGTCGCTGTCGCCGGACGGACGATGGTTGTCGTGGTTGGCGCCGCGCGATGGCGTCATGAACATTTGGGTGGCTCCGGTTGCGAGCCTCAATGACGCGCGACCGTTGACCGCTTCCAAGGATCGGCCGATTCGTCAGTCGTTCTGGGCTCCGGACAGTTCGATGGTGATGTACATCCAGGACAAGGGTGGCGATGAAAATTTTCTGCTCTACGGTATTGATCTGCAAAGCGGCACGGAGCGCACGCTGACGCCGTTCGAGAAAACCCGCGTCCAGATCGTCAACGTGTCTCCCTTGATCAAGGATCGCATCCTGATCGGGCTGAACAATCGCGACGCCCGGTGGCATGACGTACACAGTCTGGACCTGAAGAGCGGCAAACTCACCGAGATCATCCGCGGCGATGGCTACGCGGGCTTCATCGCCGATGCCAATCTGACGCTGCGTATGGCGCTGCGGCCTAATGCCGCCGGCGGCTACGAGTTCTTCACGGTGCGCAACAACGTCGTCGATTCGACGGCTGTGGCCTCGACCACACTCGAAGATTCCTTGACCACGCAGCCGGTGGGCTTCACCACCG
>RGWK01000309.1 GCA_010029775.1 Gammaproteobacteria bacterium | reverse complement strand
CAATCGGTACAAGGCATCGATCCATTGGGAAAACGTGCACTCGCTGCGTGAGGAGTTCCCGTTGGTCGAGATCCGCAATCAAGTGTTTACCATCGACCGAGACCGCTACACCTGCTCGGGTGGTACGGCACCCCTCGATCTGATGCTCAATCTGATCGAGCGTCAGCATGGTCGGCAGATTTCCCACCAAGTCTCCGAGCAGTTCGTGCTCGAGCGGGTTCGCGACGATCACGACAGTCAGTACGTGCCGCTTCGCGCTCAACTCGGTTTTACGCATCGCGCGCTGACCAAGGTCGCGCAGTTGATGGAGGAGAACATCGAAAAGCCGCTGTCGCTCGATGTTATCGCCCGGCAAACGGGGCTTTCCCGCAGGCAGATCGAGCGCCTGTTCCAGCGTTACCTCAACTGCGTGCCGAAGCGCTATTACATGGAAATCCGCCTGCGCCGGGCGCGTGAGTTGCTGCTGCAAACTTCCATGCCGATCATGGAAGTGACGGCCTCCTGCGGTTTTCAATCACCGCCCCATTTTTCCAAGTGTTATCGGCGGCAATTCGGCCGTCCGCCGAGTGCCGAGCGACGCGGCCAGGGCGGTGGCGACACGCCCGTTCCAGCCGGTCGATAAGCGTCAGCCGATGTCGTTCGTAGGCAACTTATTGTCGCTAAACGGCTAGTCTTCCTCGAGCGCGGCTGGACACCCGACAAGGTGCTCAATGATGCGCTGGTCGAGGGCATGCGCATCGTGGGTATCGACTTCAGAGACGGCATCCTGTTTGTTCCCGAAGTGCTGCTTGCCGCCAACGCCATGAAGGGTGGTATGGAGATCCTGCGGCCGCTGCTTGCCGAGACGGGCGCGGAGCCGATCGGCAAGGTCGTCATCGGCACGGTCAAGGGCGACATCCACGACATCGGCAAGAATCTGGTCGGGATGATGCTCGAAGGGGCGGGTTTCGAGGTCATCGACCTCGGCATCAACAACCCGGTGGAGAAGTATCTCGAGGCACTCGAGAAGCACAACCCGGACATCCTCGGCATGTCAGCGCTGCTGACGACTACCATGCCGTACATGAAGGTCGTCATCGACACCCTCAAGCAGAAGAATTTGCGCGAGAAGTACATCGTGCTCGTGGGCGGCGCGCCGCTCAACGAGGAGTTTGGCAAGGCCATTGGTGCTGACGCCTATTGTCGCGATGCTGCCATCGCGGTTGAGACCGCTAAGTCGTTGATCGCTGCAAAGCGTGCCGCGGCGCGCGCGCACTGACGGACCGACGTGGCCAGCACCGGCCGCCAACTCGTCATTGCTTGCGGTGCCTTGGCGCACGAGATCGCAGCGCTCCGCAAGGTGCACGGCTGGCTATCGCTCGATGTGCACTGTTTGCCGCCTGAGTTGCACAACCGTCCCGAGCGCATCGCGCCGGCGGTGCGGGCAGCGATCGAATCCCAGCGCGATCTCTACCAAGAAATTTTTGTTGCCTACGCCGATTGCGGTACGGGCGGGGCGCTTGATGCGGTGCTGCGCGAGAGCGGCATCGAACGCATCGAGGGCGTGCACTGCTACGAGTTCTACGCGAGCACCGAACGTTTCGCTGAGCTCGCCGAGAGCGAGCCGGGAACGTTCTTCCTTACCGACTTTTTGGTGCGGCACTTCGAGCGGCTGGTGTTTCGAGGTCTCGGCCTCGATCGTCATCCGGAGTTGCAGTCGCAGTACTTTGGCAACTATCGCAGGCTGACTTACCTCGGTCAGCGGGACGATGCCGACAATGCCGCCGCGGCGCGCGCGATTGCGCAGCGCCTCGGCCTCGAATATCACTTCGAGCACACCGGCTACGGTGGGCTTGAGCGCAGTTTGCAACGTTTCACCGCCCGGGAGGCGCGTCACTGATGGCGAGTCTGATCATCATTTCCTGGCGTGACATTCCTTCGCAGGTCGTGGTCAAGCGCGGTCGGGAAACAGCGAAGGTCATGCTGTCGGCGAGATTCCAGGAGGCCGTCGATCGTGCGGCGATGCGCGCCGGCAAGGGCGGTTCGGACGCCTACATCGCCGAGTGGCAGCGCAGTGCGCCGGTGCCCTGCGGCGAAGATCTGCAAGCCGAGGCCGCTGCTGCTGCGCAGGCCATCGAGGCGCGCTTCAGCGACGACGATCTCGACAAGCTCATTCGCGCCAAGGGCCTTGCGACGCCGCCAGCCGCGACCGCGTCCGAAACGCCGGCCAAGCCCGACGCGGGGAGTTGAGCGTGTATCGCGTGCGGCTGTGGTCGGTGCGCCATGCGCGCGGCCTCAATCTTCTCTATCGCGGGCTCGAGAACCTGCTCGTCGCCTTGCGGCCGCTCGCCAAGCTGGTCGGTGGCGGAGCAACCCTCGAGCGCCCGATGGCGGCCGTCGAGCGGGGCGTCAAGGGCTTCATGTTCGATTGCAAGATGTGCGGTCAGTGCGTGCTCAGTTCCACCGGCATGTCCTGTCCGATGAACTGTCCCAAGCAGTTGCGCAACGGCCCCTGCGGCGGCGTGCGCGCCAATGGTCACTGCGAAGTCGTACCCGAGATGAAGTGCGTCTGGGTACTCGCGTGGGAGGGTAGTCAGCGCATTCCGGGTGGCACCGAGTCCCTGCAGCGCGT
>RGWK01000308.1 GCA_010029775.1 Gammaproteobacteria bacterium | reverse complement strand
GGCGCGTTACGGTGGGCATCAGTTCGGCAATTGGGCGGGGCAGCTCGGTGATGGGCGCGCGATCACGCTCGGCGAACTCCGTCTTGCCGACGGGAGCGTGCGCGAGTTGCAGCTCAAGGGCGCAGGGCAGACACCCTACTCACGTTTTGCAGACGGTCGCGCGGTGCTGCGCTCGAGTCTGCGCGAATACCTCTGCAGCGAGGCGATGCACGCGCTCGGCGTGCCGACCACGCGGGCGTTGAGCCTCGTGGCGACGGGCGAGGGCGTCGTTCGCGACATGTTCTATGACGGCCGGCCCGAGCGTGAACCGGGTGCGATCGTGTGTCGCGTGGCACCCTCGTTCGTACGCTTTGGCAACTTCGAGATCCATGCCGCCGAGCAGGAACTTGAGCTGCTGCGACGCTTGCTCGAGTGGGTGATTACGCATCACTTTCCGCAGTTCGCGCCAAGCTCGCCCGCTGTCGCTGACAGTCGCCGGTACGCCGACTGGTTTCGCGAGGTGTGTGAGCGAACGGCCGTCATGGTCGCGCATTGGATGCGCGTCGGGTTCGTGCACGGCGTGATGAACACCGACAACATGTCGATTCTCGGGCTGACGATCGACTACGGGCCGTATGGTTGGCTTGAGGGCTACGAACCCGGCTGGACGCCGAACACCACCGATGCCTCCGGCCGGCGTTACTGCTACGGCAACCAGCCGCAAATTGCACTGTGGAACTTGGCACGCCTCGCCAGTGCCCTGCTGCCCATCGTCGAGGATAAATCGGCGTTGCAGGATGGCCTCGAGCACTACCGGGGAGTCTTTGCTGCGCAGCATCAGACCCTGTTTGCGGGCAAGCTCGGCTTGCGCAGTTTGGATCGACCCGAAGATGAGACGCTGCTCGCTGATCTGTTACGCCTGCTGCAGGCGGCCGAGACCGACATGACGTTGTTCTTTCGCGCCCTCGGCAACCTCGACGGACACGCAGCTCTGGCGCTTGCGTTGTACTCGCCCGAGTCGCTCGATGCGCAGCAGTCTGCCGATTGGGACGCGTGGTTTGTCCGCTACGCCCAGCGCGCTGCGGAAGAGGGTGAGGCAGCCGAGGTCCGTCGTGAGCGCATGAACGTCCACAATCCTCTCTACGTGCCGCGCAACTACCTTGCGCAGCAGGCCATCGATGCGGCAACGCAAGGGGATCTCGCGCCGCTGCATTCGCTGCTGCGCGTGCTGGAGCGACCCTATACGGAGCAAGCCGGTTGCGAGGCGTACGCGGCAAAACGACCGGAGTGGGCGCGTCATAAACCGGGCTGTTCGGCGCTCTCCTGCAGCTCTTGAAGCATTGACGCTGCAGCGGTGCCCGCGTAGTCTTCGAACGTTGATTTTTCCCATCGATTTTTCCCATCGAGGCGGCCGACGATGACGACCCAGTCCCAACGCTCCTATTGGCTTACCGCGGGCTCCCTGGCAGCCATCATGGCTGTCACCCGGATCGGGCACTTCGGTGAGGCGGGCGGTCTGCCCGACGCGTCTTGGGCCGTGTTCTTCCTCGGTGGTCTGTGGCTGCGCGACTCGCGCCTCTTCCCGGCGTTTTTTGCGCTCGGTTGGGTGGCGGACATGATCGCGTTCTCGCTCGGCACGCCGACCAACTGCTACTCGATCGCGTACCTGTTCTTGATCCCGGCCTATGGCAGCCTGTGGCTCGCCGGTCGCTTGGCCAGTGAGCGCCTGCCGCAGCAGATGGCTGCCGTGGTGCTCGGCGCGGCGTTCGCTTTTGGTTTCGCGAACCTCGGCATGCTGTGGCTTGCGCCCAGTGTGCAAGGTCTCACCACCCTGGAGTTCGCGCGGGCCGTGATCGGCTACTTCCCGGGTTACTTGCTGACGATGAGCGTCTACGTGGCCGTCGGGCTGCTGGCCGCTCAACTGCTCGGCAAGTTGCGTCCGAGCTTGCGCGCCAGCGAGTAAAGATGCACCTCTGACGGCCCGTCGTACACACGGAAGCCGCGAATCTCTCGCCAGATCCGGGGCACCGGCGTCTCATCGACGATGCCGCTGCCGCCCAGCACCTGCACGCAGCGGTCGACCACCTCAAACAGCGTCTCAGCACAGGCGTACTTCGTCATGCTCGATTCGCTGGCCGCGCGCGCTCCCTGATCGAGGGTCCAGGCGGCCCAGTCGATCATTAGCTCCGTCTGCTTGAGGTCGATCTCGTTACGCGCCAAGGCGAAGCCCACGCCCTCGTGCTCGAGCAGTGGTTTGCCAAAGGCCGTTCGGCCTTGGGCGTACCGCGTGGCGATGTGATGGGCACGCTGCGCGGCCCCCCACCAGCGCATGCAGTGCGTGAGGCGGGCAGGAGCCAATCTGACCTGCGCGTAGCGAAAGCCCTCCTGTAACTCACCGAGTACCAGCGATCGCGGCACGCGCACCCGATCAAGACGCAGCACGGCATGGCCACCCGGCATCGTGTGATCGGCCGAGCCCATGACTCGCTCCACGGTCAAACCCGCAGCCGGCAGCGGTAGCAGAAACATGGTCGCCTGATTGCCCGTGCGGGCCATCACGATGCCGAATGCCGCGCCGCGCGCACCGGTGATGAACCACTTGCGGCCGCTGATCAGCCAGTCATCACCATCGGGCGTTGCCGTGGTGGCGAGC
>RGWK01000307.1 GCA_010029775.1 Gammaproteobacteria bacterium | reverse complement strand
GACTGACGGGCTCGTCAAAGTGTTCGGTGATTCCCGACCGGGTGTGCCGCTGCTGCGGGATCTCGGCCTGTTGCTGTTCGATCTGTCTCCGACGGCCAAGCAGGCGATGTCCCGCTTGAGTTGGGGGTTCGCTGGCAAGATTCCCCGCCTCGCGCGCGGCCTGCCCTTGCTGGGGGGCAAAGCGGGCCTGAAATCGAACCCATGAGATCGAACCCATGAACCTCGGCCGCGATGAGTCAAAGTTTGATGTCGTCATCGTTGGCGGCGGCCCCGTAGGCGCTACCTTGGGGGCATTGCTGCGCCATGCACCGGCGGGCCGGGCGCCGCGGGTGTTGCTGCTCGAGCGTGCGCTGCCGTCCGCCGAGGCGGCGCCCACCCCAGACCTTCGCGTATTCGCGCTGTCGCGGGCGAGTGAACGCATCCTGCGCGCTGTCGGTGGTTGGGACGCACTGGTTGCCGAGCCCGCTGCGATGGTGGCCTACGAGCGCATGCATGTGTGGCCCATGCGCGGTCGCCCGCGCGGCGAGGGCGCGCTGAGTTTCGATGCCGCCGAACTCGGCGAGTCGGATCTCGGCCACATCGTCACCAACACTGCGCTGCAGCGGGCGGCGCTTGCGGCGTTTCAGGCTGCGGGGGGCGCTGTGCAACAGGGCACCGTGCAACGCCTGGAGTTTCTCGACGGCTGTGTCCGGCTGCATGGCTCGAGCGGTGTGGTGAACGCAGCGCTGCTCGTGGGCGCCGACGGCGGTCGCTCGGTGGTGCGCGAGCAGGCGGGGTTAGGGCTCGAGAGCGAGGACTACGGCCAGCTCGCGCTCGTTGCCAACGTTCGCAGTGAGCAACCGCACGAGCACACCGCGTGGCAGCGCTTTCTCGGCGAGGGGACGCTGGCCTTGTTGCCGCTCGCGAGCGGCGAGAGCTCCATCGTTTGGTCCGTGCCGCGAGCGCGAGCGCTCGCCCTGCTCGCACTGTCTGCCGAAGAGTTCTCTGCGGAACTCACGGCTGCATCGGATGGGGTTCTCGGGGTGCTGCAGCTTGCGAGCGAGCGGCTGCAGTTCCCGCTGCGGCGCACCAGTGCCGTGCATTACGTGCGCGAACGCTGCGCTCTCGTCGGCGATGCGGCGCACTCGGTGCACCCGCTGGCGGGTCAGGGCGTGAATCTCGGTTTCCTCGATGCGGCGGCGCTCGCTGAGACGCTCGCGGCGGGCCGCTCGAGCGGTGAGGATCCTGGCGCGCTGCGCCTGCTGCGGCGCTACGAGCGCTGGCGCAAGAGCGAAAACGAATCGCTCAGTCTTGCCCTCAGCTTGCTCAACCGGTTCTTGGCCTTCGGTGACGGAGAGCTCGGACGCTTTGCCGAGCGGGGCATGGGCTGGGTGGGTCGCAGCGCCGCGCTGCGCCGGCCTTTCGCCGAGCGCGCGCTCGGTCTCAGCGGTGAACTGCCGCAGGTGGCGAGGCGCGCCTAGCGCCTTAGTCGAGCCGGTCGATCTTCGCTGCGCAGATGAAGTCGTTCTCGGTGAGTCCGTTCACCGCATGGGTGGTGTACCGCACCCGGCAGTAGTTGTAGCCGATGGCCAGATCGGGATGGTGATCCTCCCGGTTGGCCACGTGCGCGAGCGCATTGACGAAGCTCATCGTGCGATAGAAATCCTTGAAGACGAATTCGCGCTGCAATTCGCGGCCATCGGGCGAGAGCCGCCACTCGCTCGAGAGTTGAGCGAGCAACCGCTCAGCCTCCGCGGGAGGCATCGGCGGAATGCCGCCCTCGCAGGGCAGGCACTTTTTCTCGGTCAGCGAGCTTACGGTGGTCGTGGGCGTGGCGCTCATGTCGGCGGTCCTCATCGGGAGCTGTATCGACGAGCTACGTAAGCCTCGACGAGTTGCTGGAACTCTTCGGCGATGTGATCGCCTTTCAGGGTCACGGTCTTCTCACCGTCCTCGTACACCGGGGCCACCGGCCGCTCGCCCGTGCCCGGCAGGCTGATGCCGATGTTGGCATGCTTGCTTTCGCCGGGGCCGTTGACCACGCAGCCCATGACGGCGACGTTCATCTCCTCGACGCCCACGTACTGCTTGCGCCACTCGGGCATGCGGTGACGGATGTGTGACTGAATGTCTTGCGCGAGTTTCTGGAAATACGTGCTGGTGGTACGACCGCAGCCGGGGCAGGCGATGACCATCGGCACGAACGAGCGCAGCCCCATGGTTTGCAGGATCTCCTGCGCGACGATGACCTCCTGCGTGCGATCGCCGTTCGGTTCCGGCGTCAGTGAGACCCGGATGGTGTCGCCGATGCCTGCCTGCAGCAGCACGCCGATGCCGGCGGTCGAGGCGACGATGCCCTTGCTGCCCATGCCGGCTTCGGTGAGGCCAACGTGCAGCGGATAGTCGCAGCGTGCAGCCAGGGCGCTGTAGATCGCGATCAGATCCTGCACGCCGCTGACTTTCGCCGACAGCACGATCGCATCATGCGGCTGCCCGAGTTCCTCGGCGCGTGCGGCGCTCTGCAACGCCGATTCGACCACTGCGGCACGCATGACTTCATTGGCACTGCGCGGTTCGGCCGAGGCGTTGTTCTCGTCCATCATCCGCGTCAGCAGCTCGGGGTCGAGGCTGCCCCAGTTGACGCCGATGCGGATGGGCTT
>RGWK01000306.1 GCA_010029775.1 Gammaproteobacteria bacterium | reverse complement strand
GCAAGCCCCGTGTGGGCCCCAAGGCGCGCAGCGCCACATAGCCCGCGGCATTGAGTGACAACACGAGCACCGCTAAGGTCCACAAGGTCTTGAGGTTCACCACCCCATAGCGATCGATCGGCTGCTCGGGCATCAAGGGCAGCACCACGAGCACAGCCGCAGCCAGCAGCAGAAAATCGAGCAACTCCTGATCGCTCAGCACTGCGCCGGCAAGGCGATGCAACGGTTTGCGCAGGGCCAGCAACAAGGCGATGACGACGCCGACAGCCGCCGCCAATTCAGGGGCAAGGGTCGCCACGGCACCGAGCAGATACGTCGTGAAGAGGGTGATTTCGCTCGTGATGCCGATATCAGGGCTACGATCTCGCGCATACGCGATCAGCACCAGCGCGGCCACGAACAGCCCGCCGACGATTACAACTCCGACGCCCGGGAACTGCATCGCCAGAGCGCCGGCGAGCGCCACGATGACATGGGTACGGACCCCGCCAGCGCCACCGAAATGCGGATCCGCCTTGCGTCGTTCGCGCTCGATGCCGATCAGCATACCCACGCCGAGTGCGACCAGAATTCCGATCACGGCCGCAGATGAGGAACCGCTAAAAGGCATTCAATCCCGTCAGCTCGCGCCCGAGAGACAGCTGGTGGATCGTCTCGGTCCCCTCATAGGTGATCACGCTTTCGAGATTCAACGCGTGCCGAATCGCCCCATGATCGGTGGTGATCCCGGCACCGCCGAGCAGATCGCGCGCATCGCGCGCCACGTCGATGGCGGCGCGACAGTTGTTCCACTTGGCGAGCGACACCTGCACCGGCGACAACGTGCCGCGATCCTTGCGCCGCGCCATATGCAGTGCCAGCACTTCCCCGGTCGAAATGCGACGCGCCATCTCGGCAAGGCGAATCTGCACGGCCTGCGTCGCCGCCAGCGGCCGACCGAACAGCACCCGTTCCCGGGTGTAGTGCAACGCCTCGCTAAGGCAGGCTTGTGCGGCGCCCATCACCCCCCAGGCGATGCCGAATCGCGCCTGAGTCAGACAACTGAGCGGCGCCTTGAGACCCACGCTACTGCCCGGGAGCAGATTCGCCTCGGGCACACGCACCTCGTCGAAATACAGTGCGCCAGTCGCCGAAGCGCGCAGCGACATCTTGCGCTCGATCTCGACGGCGCTGAAGCCACGCATGCCACGCTCGACCAGAAAGCCGCGAACGCCCTCTTCGGTGAGCGCCCAGACCACGGCGACATCGGCGAGCGGTGCATTGGTGATCCACATCTTCGAACCGTTCAACACCCAATCACCGCCCTGCCGTTTGGCGGTCGTGTTCATGTTGAGCGGGTCCGACCCACCGTGTGCCTCGGTAAGTCCGAAGCAGCCAATGATTTCGCCGCGGGCCATGCCGGGGAGCCAGCGCTCGCGCTGCTCCGGGCTGCCGTAGGTGTGGATCGGAAACATGCAGAGCGAGGACTGTACCGACACAAAACTGCGTAGCGCCGAGTCCCCGCGCTCGAGTTCGCGGCAAATCAGGCCGTAGCTCACGGCATTGAGGCCGGCGCACCCATAGCCCTCGAGCGAGGAGCCCAGAAGCCCAAGCCTCGCCATCGGCGCCACAAGCTCTCGTGGAAAGCTGTGCTCGGCGAAGCAACGACCGATGATGGGCAGCACCTCGTCGTCAACGAAACGTGCGACGGAGTCGCGAACCAGCCGCTCCTCGTCCTGCAACTCGTCTTCGATGCCGGCGATGTCCAGAGGATCGTGTGCCATGGCTTACCCGAGCACCTTGTCGTTGCGCAGTTGAACAATCTCGTCCGTCGAAAGGCCGAGTGCCTGCAGGACCTCGTCGGTGTGCTGACCCGGCCTTGCCAGCATGCCACCCTGCGAGGGCCGCTGCCCGTCCATTTCAAGCGGCAGCTTCGGCAAGCGGGTCTGCTTGCCATCAGGCAGCGTGGTCTCGCCGAGGCCGCCACTCGCCGCTAAATGCGGATCGTCGAACATTTCCTCCGGTTTACCGATGGGCGCGAACGGCAAACCCGTCTTTTCGAGGATCGGTACAAGATCCGCCTTGCGATAGCCGCGGAACAGCTCGCGCACTTTGGGCAGCAGCGTCTCGCGCTGCAACACGCGCTGGGAGTTGGTCTGCAGCGATTCGTCAGCCCCAAGTTCCGTGAGATTGAATGCCTGGCAGAATTTTTGCCACAGGCCATCGGACACAATGCCAACAAACACGTGCTCGCCATCGGCTGTTTCGAAAACATCATAGATCGCCCAGGCCGAGATGCGCACCGGCATCGGTTTGGCAGGTGCCCCAGTGACGGCCATCTGCGCCATGTGCTGACCGACGAGATATACGGTCGTCTCGAACAGCGCGCTGCTAACCTTCTGTCCGCGCCCCGTGCGGTGGCGCTGCTCGATCGCCGCCAGCACACCGATGACGCCGAACATGCCGCCCGTGACGTCGATCACCGAGGTACCCGCTCGCAGTGGCCGCCCCGGCGGTCCGGTCATGTAGGCAAGACCACCCATCATCTGCGTGACTTCATCGAGTGCCGTACGATTTTCGTAAGGACCCGACAGAAAGCCTTTCTCGGAGCAGTAGATCAGTCGCGGATTCGTCTGCGCCAGCGCCTCGTAGCCGAGTCCG
>RGWK01000305.1 GCA_010029775.1 Gammaproteobacteria bacterium | reverse complement strand
TCACGGCGCGGGCCGAGGAGGGCGACAAGGTGGCAGGGCTCGAGGGGGGCGCGGACGATTACGTCACCAAGCCCTTCTCGCCGCGCGAGCTGACCGCCCGCATCAATGCGGTGCTGCGCCGGGTCGACCCGCAGGTCGAGGGCGAATTGCTCGAGTTCGAGGGTCTCGCGCTCGACCCGGTGGCCCACCGCGTGCTGGCGCAGGGTCAGCCGGTGACGCTAGGCCCCACCGAATACCGCATGCTCGAGTTCTTCATGAGCCACCCGGACCGGGTTTATACCCGTGAGCAGCTGCTCGATCGGATCTGGGGCGGCAACGTCTACGTGGAAGAGCGCACCATCGACGTGCACATCCGCCGCCTGCGCAAGGCACTCGAGGAATTCGGGTACGATCGCATGGTGCAAACTGTGCGGGGTGCGGGGTATCGCTTCTCGACCCGCGTGGAGTAGCGGATCTGAACAACGGTTTCGAGGACTGGGCCTACGCGCTGTGGCGGCTCGTGCTCGTGGTGGCGATCGGGGCGGTCATTGGCGGCCTCATCGGTCACCTGTGGTGGGGCATCGCCGGGGCGCTCGCCGTCGAGCTCACGCGGCAGTTCGTCAATCTGCACCAGTTCGATCATTGGCTGCGCAATCGCAATCGGCGTGATCCGCCGGATGCCGGCGGCTTGTGGGGCGATCTCGTCTCGCAGGTCTCGCGGCTGCATCGGCGCAAGCAGTTCCACAAGCAGCGCATCCTGCGCCTGTTCCGCGAACTGCGTCGTTCGACTGCCTCCATGCCCGATGGGGTGGTGGCGCTGAATCCGCTGCGCGAGATCGTCTGGTTCAATCGCAAGGCAGGTGAGTTGCTCGGCCTGCGTCGCAAGACCGACTTCGGGCTGCAGATCGGCAGCCTCGTGCGCGTGCCGGAATTCGCGCGATATCTGGAAAAGGGTGACTTCAGCGCCGGGTTGCGTGTACACCCGCGCATCGGCGAGGCTTTTTGCATTGAGTTCCAGGCCGTACCGTATGGCGAAGGACAGATGTTCCTGCTGGTACGCGATGTCACCCGGCAGGCGCACCTTGAGACGATGCGGAAGGATTTCGTGGCCAACGCCTCGCATGAGCTGCGCTCGCCGCTGACCGTGATTGCGGGCTATCTCGAGACGCTCGCGCTCGATGAGGATCTGCCCGCAGACCTGCGCCCGCCGCTGCTGGAAATGCGCCGTCAGGCTGAGCGGATGACCGCAATCATTGCGGATCTGCTTGAGTTGTCGCGCCTCGAGGCCACCGATGAGCAAGTCGTTGGTAACCCGATCGACGTCGCCGCGCTGCTTGCGCTGCTGCGCAAGGATGCGACCGCCCGTGATGCCGGACGTCACACCATCGAGATGCGCGTGGAATCTCCGGATGGACTCGTGGGTGATCCGGGTCTCATCCACTCGGCGTTTTCCAACTTGCTCGAGAACGCAATGAAGTACACCCCGGCGGGCGGGGCGATCACGCTGCGCTGGTGGGTGGATGAGCAGGGCGGACACTTTGCCGTAACCGATACGGGGCCTGGCATCCCGGAAGAGCATTTGCCGCGTCTGACCGAGCGCTTCTACCGGGTGGATGCGGGTCGTGCGCGCGATGCGGGCGGTTCGGGGCTAGGGCTTGCCATCGTGCGTCACGTGCTGCAGCGGCACGGCGCCCAGCTCAAGGTCGAGAGCGTCGAGGGTCGCGGCAGCACCTTCAGTTGCCACTTCCCGCCGCTGCGGCTCGTACACGAGCCTGTCGCATTGGCGGACGACACTCGCTATTCTGCGTAGCGGGCTTAAGCATAACGGGCTGAAGTCGATCACCGTCCCGGGGGTTGTCGTCATGGAAACATCCGATCTTTCGCAACATATTTCGCGTCGCTTTAATGAAGACCTCGAGCGCGTGCGCGCGCAGGTGCTCAACATGGGCGGCTTCGTCGAGCAGCAGCTTGCCAAGGCCGTCACCGCACTTGTGGATGGGGACAGCCTGCTCGGCGAGACGGTGGCGCGGGACGACTTTCAGGTCAACAAGATGGAAGTCTCGATCGACGAGGAATGCTCGCGCATCCTCGCCACGCGCGCCCCGGCGGCGAGTGATCTGCGACTGATCGTCGCCATCATCAAGGCGATTACCGACCTCGAGCGCATGGGCGATGAGTGCGAGAAGATCGGCTACATCGCCTCGCGGCTTGCGCTCGAGGAGCGCCCGGTAGACAAATATCGCGAGGTGAAGCACCTCGGCCGCGTCGTGCAGGGCATGGTGCACGACTCGCTCGATGCCTTTGCGCGCATGGGGCGGCGTTGCGTGTGGCCCGGCAAGATCGCCTGGTCGATGAGGAATACGAGGCAATCCAGCGTCAGTCGATCACGTTCATGATGGAAGACCCGCGGGCGATCCGTCGCGTCATTGATGTGATGTGGGTCGTGCGCGCCCTTGAGCGTATTGGCGATCACGCCAAGAACATTTGCGAGTATGTGGTGTTCATGGTCCATGGCAAGGACATTCGCCACGTACGCATCGAGGATGTCGAGCGCGAACTGAAGCAGCGCGGAGCCCAGGGTTGACACTGTCTTTGACGCAGCGGCGCCTCGCCAACCTCGGCGGATTTGTGGCGTGCCTTGCGATGATGGGCTACGCGCTCTACGCCGAGCGCGTGCTCGGCTTCGAGCCGTGTCCGCT
>RGWK01000304.1 GCA_010029775.1 Gammaproteobacteria bacterium | reverse complement strand
GCGCCATCGGGTACCAAAAATTGATGTACATCGCCCAAGCATACTGCGCCTGGGCAGCGGGCTCCTACGGGGTGCTCGTCCCGCGTTCGCGCTGAGGCCACGGGCGAAGCCCGGACACGCCGAACCCGAAGTCGACCTCGAACAGCCGATCAAACGTCGCGCCTCGGCCGAGACAGTGCAGCACCCGAAGCGGTCCTTGGTGCGCCACGATGACGAGGTGGGTGTTCTCGCCGTGGATTTGTTCGAGGCGTCGCTCGATGCAGAACGCAGCGACCCGCTGCCACAACTGACTCAGCGACTCGCCGTTACCCGGTGCGACATTCCACAGGTCCGCCCCCCAGCGATCGATGTCGTCGCGTCCGATGTCGTCCCACGCTCGTCCCTCCCAGTGACCGAAGTCGAGCTCGAGTAACCGCTCATCGTCCGTGCAGGGGGCGTTCCATGCCGTTGCGATGCTCGTGGCAAGCCGTCGGCAGCGCTCGGCGGGGCTGGTGATCACGGCGTCGACCCGCGGCAGTCGATCGAGTACGGCCTGCATTTCGTCGGCTGCAGTCGCCGCGAGCGGCAACTCGCTGCGACCGTAACAGATCCCCGGCGCGACCTGGGGCCGGGTATGTCGGATCAGATGTACCACGCGGCCAGCATTCCGAGGAACAGCCCGAGCTCGGCTAGCTGCTGGGCGGCACCCAGGCAATCGCCGGTGTAGCCCTGCAGATTGCGTTGCAAGACGCGGTACCACCACCAGATCACCAGCATCGCCGGTGCGATACCGCCGAGCAGCGCCGGTTCAAGCACCGCACCGATCGCTAGCACGACCGCTGTGGTGGTTGCCGCGACCCACAGGCCTGCGCGACTGAGATTGCGCGACAGCGGTTTGGCTTTCGATTCGTCTTCACGAACGTAGGGCAAGCACCACATCAGGGCGACGGCCGCAAAACGACTGCTCGCATGACCCGCCACCAGTAACACGCACGCCGTCGTGACCGGCAAAGCCGACAGCACCGCAACGCGCAGGCTGATGCCGAGCACGAGCGCAAGCGTGCCGTACGTGCCGATGCGCGAGTCGCGCATGATTTCGAGGATGCGTTGCTGTCCGTATCCGCCGCCGAGCCCATCGGTGGCATCGGCAAGACCGTCTTCGTGAAAGGCGCCGGTCAGCCAGATGGATGCGGCGACGGCGATGATCGCTGCCACCACGGGTGGCCAAAGAAACGAGCTGAGCAGTAGCGCTGTTGCCGAGATCACCCCGACGAGCACGCCTACGGCAGGAAAATAACGCGAGGCGTCATCGAGCAGTTGCTGCGAATGACCCACCGATGCCGGCACGGGCAGTCGGGTGAAGTACTGCACCGCCGCGAGGAACGAGCGCAGTTGCGCATTCATTCGTTCGTGCCCTGACTTGCGGTACTCACGCCCGCGCTGCTGAAGGTGGCCATATCGCGAAAGAGTGCCACACTGCTGCGCAACAAAGGCAAGGCCAGCAACGCGCCGCTGCCTTCGCCGAGACGCAGGCCGAGCGAGAGCAGCGGCTCGATACGCAGATGATCCAGCAGCAGCCGATGCGCAGGCTCTGCCGAGCAATGACTGACGATGCAGCGGCCAAGCGTGCCGGGTTGCAGCCGCTCGGCAATCAGGGCGGCGACCGTGACGGCGAAGCCATCGAGCAGCGCCACGGTTCTTGATGCCGCGACGGCGCCGATGGCGGCGGCGAGTGCGGCGATTTCGAATCCGCCGTAGCGCTGCAGCAGGGTCATGGTATGCGCGGCCACATCGTTTTGGGGCATGACCTCGCTGCTGCGTTGCCGGACACGCTCAAGCATCGCGAGTTTGCGTGCGACTCCAGCTGGGTCGAGTCCGGTGCCGGGTCCCACACAGGCGGCGAGCGGCAGACCCGTCAGTTCGGACATCAGCAGCGAACTGATCGCGGTGTTGCCGATACCCATCTCGCCAAAAAGCACAACGCGGTGGCCGGCGCCCAGCGCCTGCTGCGCCGCATCGCGGCCTGCAGCCAGCGCACGATGCAATTCCTCCGCGGTCATTGCATCGGCATGCAGGATGCTGGCTGTGCCGCGGGCGGCCTTGGACTGCGTCAATTGCGGGTGGGGCGCGAAGTCGGCATCGACGCCAACATCGATGATGCGCAGCGTGCAGCCCGTTTGAGCGGAGAGTACGTTGGCTGCTGCGCCGCCGCGCAGAAAGTTGAGCACCATCTGCGCCGTCACGGCCCGGGGGTAGGCACTGACGCCGTCATTGGCGAGCCCATGATCGGCCGCGAACAGCAGCAAGCAAGCGGGGTCGAGTACGGGTTGCAGGGTTTGTTGTATCTCGCAGATCTCCGCTGCGAGAGCCTCCAACCGGCCGAGCGATCCCTGCGGCTTGGTCAGCTGGTCGAGCCGTGCGTAGGCGGCTTTGCGCCACGAGCCCGTGCTGAGCGTCGCGTCGGTCACTGCGCGACGTACCGCAGGGCCACATGCCACTCTCGGCCCGGTTGCGCATAGAAACTCGCCGACTCATAGCGACGATCGAGCGCGTTGTCGAGACGGGCCTGCACGCGCAGCGCCGGGCTTAGCATCCATTCCGCGCGCAGATCGAGCAGGAACCACGGATTCAGCACGCGCGTGTTGGCGAGGTTGTCGTAGCGCCGTCCCTGGTACTGCGTTCGTGCGCCAAGAGTCACAGCGCCGATGCTGCGCTCGAGGTCGAGCCGCGCCACCTGCTTGGCCCGACGAGG
>RGWK01000303.1 GCA_010029775.1 Gammaproteobacteria bacterium | reverse complement strand
GGTGTCGACGTTGCGCAAGTAGATGGTGCCTGCCGACCAGCCAAGGCACCCGGCGAGTATGGAGAGCGTAGGCCACAGCGCCGACGGCGCGGCGTGGTCGGCTCCGGTCGATGCGGGAAGTGCGATGAGCACCGTGCCGCCGATCCCGATCAGCAGGCCTAGAGCCGTGCGCGGCGCGATTTTCGCTGCGCGTGCGCCGAGCAGACCGAGCACCGGAATCCAGAACGACGAGGAGACGCTGAGCAGCGCCGCCTGGTACGAAGGCACGTATTGCAGACCCCAGACCGAGGCGCTGTTGGAAATGAACACGACGCACAGGCCGACCACGGCGATGTGGCGCCATTCGCGACCCGTCGGACGCGCGATCGATTCACCGCGATGCCGGCGCAAGAGGCAGGCCACGGCGAACAGCAACGATCCGCCGATGATGAAGCGCACGGCACCGAAGAGAAACGGCGGCAGCGTCATCACGCCGAGTTTGGTGACGAGATAGCTTGAGCCCCAGACGATGTAGACGATGGCGAAGCTGAGTAGCAGCTTCGCCCGTCGCGAAAGGTTCGCCGGATTCAACGCGCCGCGGGCGGCGTCGTGCCGCCTCGATCAGCGCTCATCGCGGTGCGATACAGCCACGCGCCGAGGATGGCGAGCACGAGCAGGCCGAGGCCCTCGCCGAACTGCAGCGATGAGGGCAGCGCGAGGACGTCCGCCCTTCCTGAGGTGACGATGGGAATGGCGATGCCGATACCCATCAAGGCTTCACCGGTGATGATTCCCGCAGCGAACAACAAGCCCTTGCGGTTGGCGCGCTCGAGACCTGCTTGATCGGTGCCGCGGCGTCGCAGCTGCCGTTCGACGAGGTGCGCGATGACGCCGCCGATAAAGATTGGCGTCATCAGTTCAAGCGGCAGGTAGATGCCGACGGCTGCGGCGAGCACGGGCGTGCGAAAGCTCGAGCCGCGTGCCTTCAGCGTTTCATCGAGCACGATGATGGCGACGCCGATCAGCGCGCCGATCGCGATCATGTCCCACGGCAACTGGCCACCGAAGAGGCCCTTGGCCACCGAGGCCATCAGCGTGGCCTGCGGTGCCGGAAGCGGTTTCGGGTGAGCTTCGGTGGCTACGCCAATGCCGTAAGCGTCGGCGAGCAGATTGAGCACCGGCGCCATGACCAGAGCGCTGCTCGCTGCGCCGATCGCCAGCATCACCTGCTGACGCCAGGGCGTTGCGCCGACGATGTAACCGCACTTGAGATCCTGCAAGTTGTCGCCCGCGATACAGGCTGCGCAGCACACCACTGCGCCAATCATCACCGCGGCGACCGGTCCGATGCTGCTGTCCGGACCCATCATGAGCAGCAGCATGACCGCCGAAAACAGAATGGTGGCGATGGTGATGCCCGACACCGGGTTGTTTGACGAGCCGACGAGACCTGCCATGTAGGCGGACACCGAGCAGAACAAGAACCCCGTGACCACCATCACAATGGTCATCGGCAGACTGACAGCGAGGTTGCCGACGATCGCCTGATAGAGGGCCGCGAGCGGCAGGGTGAACAGCACGATGCCGATCAGCACCGATTTCATCGGCAAGTCCTGCTCGGTATGGGCCACCGCGACGCCCGCTGCACTCGCACGCGCTGCAGCGAGGCCGCTGCGTACGCCGGAGGCCAGCGAGTGACGCAAGGACACGAGCGCCCACATGCCACCTCGGCGTTACCGGGCAGCACGTACGCGGCGTATACCGGGATGGCGATGTTCCACGACAGCATCGCGCCGGCCAGCACGACGATGCCGACATTGAGGCCCACGATGTAGCCGACGCCGATCAGCGCAGGCGAAAGGTTGGTGCCGAAATAACCGAGGTACTTGCCAAAGAATCCGGCGCTTGCCGCGGCATCGGGGATCAGCCGCAGTCCGCTGGCGGCGGCGAGCTTGGCGAAGGCACCGCCGAGCGCCGACAAGCCCAAGATCCGAATGCCCTCCGACGGATTCTCGCCGGTCTTCAAGACTTCGGCTGCGGCCTGGCCTTCCGGAAAGGCGAGCTTCTGCTCGACGATGAGCGCGCGCCGCAGCGGCACCGAGAACAGTACGCCGAGAATGCCACCGAGACCTGCGATGGCGAGTACCCAGGAATATTTGAAGTCCTGCCAGAAGCCGAGAATGACGAGCGCCGGGATGGTGAAGATCACACCGGAGGCGATCGACGAGCCCGCCGATGCACCGGTCTGCACGATGTTGTTCTCAAGGATGCCGCCACCACCCAGGGCGCGCAGCACTGCCATCGAGACCACGGCGGCAGGGATTGCCGAAGCGATGGTCATGCCCGCGAACAGACCAAGGTACGTGTTGGCCGCCGCGAGCACCATGGCGAGCACGATCGCGAGCGTGATCGCGCGGAACGTCAGCTGCGGGGGCAGCGCCGCTGACGGACTACTCACTTCTCGTCACCTGCGAGCTTGCGAAGAATCGGCGAGGCAAGAATCAGCACGAGACCGGCACCGCCTGCAATGAAGCACATTTGCAGGAACTGGTCGGGCATTTCCGCTGCCGCGGCACTACCCACGTGACCCCCGATCAGTCCGGCGAGTGCGTTGCCGACAGCAGCGCCGAGGAACCAGGTGCCCATCATCTGACCAACGTAGCGCTTCGGTGCGAGTTTGGTGACGTTCGACAGGCCAACCGGCGACAGACACAGTTCGCCGAAGGTGTGCAGCATGTAGGTGAGCAGCAGC
>RGWK01000302.1 GCA_010029775.1 Gammaproteobacteria bacterium | reverse complement strand
GGTGCGCAGGGCGCGACTGGTTTCCAGGGTGATACCGGTGCGCAGGGTTCGCAGGGTGTGACGGGTGCGCAGGGCGCGACTGGTTTCCAGGGTGATACCGGTGCGCAGGGTGTGACCGGTGCGCAGGGCGCGCAGGGTACGCAGGGTTCGCAGGGTGTGACCGGTTTCCAGGGTGACACCGGCGCACAGGGCTCGACCGGTTCGCAGGGTTCGGTCGGCGACACCGGCGCGCAAGGTGCCGTAGGTGACACAGGCGCGCAGGGTACGCAGGGTGTGCAAGGCGCCCAGGGTGTGACCGGCTTCCAGGGTGACACCGGCGCACAGGGCGCGCAGGGTACGCAGGGTGTGCAAGGCGCCCAGGGTGTGACCGGTTTCCAGGGTGACACCGGCGCACAGGGCGCTCAGGGCACGCAGGGTGTGCAGGGTGCGCAGGGTGTGACCGGTTTCCAGGGTGACACCGGCGCGCAGGGCGCACAGGGCACGCAGGGTGTGACCGGTGCGCAAGGTTCACAGGGTGTGACCGGTGCGCAGGGCGCTCAGGGCACGCAGGGTGTGACCGGCGCTCAGGGCGCTCAGGGCACTCAGGGCGTGACCGGTTTCCAGGGCAACACCGGTGCGCAGGGCGCGCAGGGAACTCAGGGAACTCAGGGAACTCAGGGAACTCAGGGAACTCAGGGAACCCAGGGCTCGCAGGGAGCTCAGGGCGTAGCCGGTGACACCGGTGCGCAGGGCTCACAGGGTGTCACCGGTGCGCAGGGTTCGCCTGTTCAGTTCATTGGCAACTGGAACAACACGCAGACCTACTCGACCGGTATGGCCGTCTCGTTCGGAGGGTCGTCCTTCATCGCTCTCCGCTCCAACACTGGCAAGAGCCCCGTCACCAATCCGTCCGACTGGGGCCTTCTTGCTGCTGCCGGTGCGACCGGCGCGCAGGGTGTGACCGGCGCGCAGGGCGCACAGGGTACGCAGGGCGTGCAGGGTGTGACCGGCGCTCAGGGCGCTCAGGGCACGCAGGGTGTGCAAGGTGCCCAGGGTGTGACCGGTGCGCAAGGTTCACAGGGTGTGACTGGTGCGCAGGGCGCTCAGGGCACGCAGGGTGTGACCGGCGCGCAGGGCGCTCAGGGCACGCAGGGTGTGCAAGGTGCCCAGGGTGTGACCGGTGCGCAAGGTTCACAGGGTGTGACCGGCGCGCAGGGCGCTCAGGGCACCCAGGGTGTGACCGGCGCGCAGGGCGCTCAGGGCACTCAGGGCGTGACCGGTTTCCAGGGCAACACCGGTGCGCAGGGTGCGCAGGGCGCTCAGGGTGTGACCGGCGCGCAGGGCGCGCAGATGGTGTACATCGACGTGTACAACCCCGCGAGCACCTACAGCCTCGGTGACGTGGTCACCTACAACGGTTCGTCGTATGTCTCCAAGACCGATGGGAACACTTCCGCCCCGACGGTCGCCGCCGACTGGGGGATCCTCGCCCTCGGTGGAGCGACCGGTGCGCAGGGCTCGACCGGCTTCCAGGGCGACACCGGTGCGCAGGGTGTGACCGGTGCGCAGGGCGCCCAGGGTGTGACCGGTTTCCAGGGTGACACTGGAGCGCAGGGCGCTCAGGGTGTGACCGGCGCGCAGGGCGCACAGGGTGTGACCGGTTTCCAGGGTGACACTGGAGCTCAGGGCGCCCAGGGTGTGACCGGTGCGCAGGGCGCACAGGGTGTGACCGGTTTCCAGGGTGACACTGGAGCGCAGGGCGCCCAGGGTGTGACCGGTGCTCAGGGCACCCAGGGTGTGACCGGCGCCGTCGGCAACACCGGCGCGCAGGGCTCGCAGGGCACGCAGGGTGTGACTGGTGCGCAAGGCGCACAGGGTGTCACTGGCGCAGTGGGCAATACCGGGGCTCAAGGCGCGCAGGGTGTGACCGGCGCGCAGGGCGCTCAGGGCACACAGGGCACACAGGGCGCGGTCGGTTTCCAGGGCAACACGGGTGCGCAGGGCGCACAGGGTGTGACTGGTGCGCAGGGCGCACAGGGTGTCACCGGCGCTGTGGGCAATACCGGTGCACAGGGATCTCAGGGTGTGACCGGTGCGCAGGGCGCTCAGGGAACCTCGATCCAGTACATCGGTGGGTGGAACAACACGCAGATCTACTCGACCGGCGACGTCGTCTCCTATGACGGCTCCTCGTACGTGGCGCTGCGCACCAACCAGAGCAAGACGCCCGTCTCCAGCCCGCTCGACTGGGCATTGATGGCCCGGGTCGGCGATACCGGTGCACAGGGCAACCAGGGTGACGGGTTTCCAGGGCGTGACCGGTGCGCAGGGCGTGACCGGTTTCCAGGGCAACACCGGTGCGCAGGGCGCGCAGATGGTCTTCGTCGATGCGTGGAATTCGCTGTTCACTTACAGCGCGGGCGATGTCGTCTCCTATCTCGGCTCGTCGTATGTCTCGAAGATTGACGGAAACACCTCGAACCCGCTCATCGCCGCCGACTGGGGTGTCGTCGCCCTCGGCGGCGAGACCGGTGCGCAGGGTGTGACCGGTGCGCAGGGTGTGACCGGTTTCCAGGGCAACACCGGTTCGCAGGGTGCCACTGGATTCCAGGGCGACACCGGTGCGCAGGGTGTGACCGGTGCGATCGGTGACACCGGTGCGCAGGGAGCCACTGGATTCCAGGGTGATACCGGAGCGCAGGGTTCGACTGGTGCGCAGGGTGTCACTGGTTTCCAGGGCAACACCGGTGCG
>RGWK01000301.1 GCA_010029775.1 Gammaproteobacteria bacterium | reverse complement strand
CTTGACAGGCGCGACCTTCCACGCGGGCTCTGCGCTCGTGCCCGCGCGCGTGACCGTGTGGCAATCGGCGCAGGCACGTCGCTCGAACAGATCACTCGCGACCCGCAGGGCGCGATCGCGCGCGACACCGAGCAACCGCGCGCGCTCGGCGGGAGCGACCTCCACACCCGGTGGAAGCACGGCGGGTGCGCGGCCCGCGAGCGGGTCGGCGTACCCTGCGAGATAGCGCGCACTGTAGTGACCACTCAGCACACGCAGCACCTCGGCCGGATCGCCATGAGGCACCGTACGCGCGGGCTCGGCCGGATCGAACTCGAGGCGATGGCAAGACGCACAATGCGTCTCCATGCGGATGGGCAGAAAACTGCGGCCCTCCTCGGTCGGCGTGTGGCAGTCGGCGCATTGCATCACGACTGTGCCGCTGGGCGCCTTGATGCCGCGCGCATCAAGATGCGCCGCGTGAGTGAACTTCAGCTGCGAGGCAGGCTGCTCGCTCGGCCACTGACTTAACCGAAACGGCGGATGGTTGCTCTCGAAGTCGGTCACCGGTTTGGCCCCGATCCGCGCTCCGTGCTGCTCGGGTTCAGCGTGGCAGTCGGTACACACTCGATTGTCGTTCTGCACGAGGTGCGAGGGTTCGTCGTGCTCGACGTGGCAGTCCGTACAGCGCTGCGATTTAAATTGCGACGCTGCAGGGTGATCGGCAGGCAGGTGCGTGCGTAAATGATCAGCGTGGCAATCAAGGCAGGACTCGTTACGCACGCGCTCGAAGGGCTTGACGTGACAGCTTTCGCATTTACTTTCGAGCGACGCGTGTGCCTCATGCAACGGCCCCGAACTCCAGGTGGCGTCGGAGGGAATTCCGGCCGTCCACGGCAGCACGAGGCCCCCGAGCAGCATGACCATAAACAGTGCCCACGCCCAGGGCCGCTTGCGCCAACCGACTTCGGCCAGCGACAACTTCGGCGCCTCAATCGAGTCGCTCGCGCCCGCTGAGATCGCGCCGCGCACTGCCGCAGGGTCGGGCACTTGTTGGACGGAGAGTTGCGGGTCCCCCTCAGCTGTTGGAGCCTCGACCCGAAGCCGCAAGCCACCGAGCGTCACCACATCGCCCGGGGCGAGTCGCGCATCGCGACACGCTTTGTCATTGACCACCGCCTGTGCCGGCGGAACGCAGACAAGCTGCCAGCCCGTCACCGTGAGCCGAAGCTCGGCATGCTGCAGTTGCAGGCGCGTGTCGTTGCTCTGCAGCCGCTGACCTGTCGCCCGTCCGACCGTAATGACGGTGTCATCCACCCATTGCTCGCGCACCGAGGCGGTGCCAGCAGCCGTATGAGTAATGTGTCTGAGCAGTATGCGCATCACGCGGCTACCAGTAGAGGAAGACGCTGACCACGTGTGCGACGAGCGAGCCCAGCAGGCCGAAGGTCACAGGAACGTGAACGTACAACCAGACCGACAACCAGCCACGCAGCCGTGCATCCTGCTGCAAGCGGCGCAGCAAGGCGCGGCGAGCGCCGATCAGCGAAACCAAATCCGTTAGGATCCGCGTGCGATCCGCCTGGTCACTCGCCGACAGCCGGGCACTCAGCCATTCCAGTATCCGGGCCTGACCCGGGTTGGGCTCGGGGTGCACCGCAGCGCCAGGCAGCCGCACCGTTGATCGATCGCGCGCGGACAAGATGGCCATCGTACTGCCACCCAAGCGTGTTCCGGCAATGTTGGCGTCGATCGCGACAATCTCCTCGGGTGAGGCATTGGCTGCCAAGCGCTGCGTGCGCGCATCGAGCTCCTGCAATTCGGTGAGCATCTGCGCCGAAGTCTGCTGTGCGCGGTTCTGCGACAACTCGCGCGGGAATCGCTGATACAGCACGATGCCGAGCAGACCCGATGCAATCACCACCACCATCAGCAGGTAACACACCGTGTGGATGTTCCAACCGAACTGGAAGCCGGTGTGCAATGTGGCCACCAGCAGCAATGCGAGCCCCAAATACACGTGAGCACTGACCCAGCCTTGCAGGGTTCCGAGCGTCGAGGCATAACTGCGCTTGCGCACGCCGAGCGCCGTGAGCCACAGAATGAGCGCTGCGCCGATGCTCCCGAGCGTGTAGCCGAGCCAGGTTCCACCGTTGGGTGGCGATCGCGGGTCGTGCCAGAGATACAGTGCGAGCGAAAGACCGCAGAGCGCCAGAGCGATCTTGAGGTAGCGCCGACCGCCGAAATCAAGGATCGACTGATGCATCTCAGCGCTCCGCCGCCTCGCTGCTGACGAACTCGACGAATTCCGCGGGACTGACGCGCAAGGCAGCGCCCGTCGGACAGGCCCGTACGCAGGCGGGACCGCCGGACTGGTCCTTGCACATGTCGCACTTCACCGCCTTCTTCGGTGCCTTGGACTTGCCGTCGGAATCTGCTGGTCGCGATTCGCTGCCGAACAGCAACCAGGACCACAACGAGGGCTGCGGCGGCGGCGCACTGGCCATGTGAATCACGCCGTAAGGGCAGTTGCGCTCGCAGTTACCGCAACCGATACAGTTGTCGCGGATGTAGACCTCGCCGTTGGTCGCACGACGGATCGCATCGGGCGGGCAGTCCTTCATGCAATGCGGGTTTTCGCAGTGCCGGCACGATGTCGGTACGTGTACATGGGCGAAAGTGGGGCCGGCGGCCCGATCAAGACGCGAGGTGCCGCCGTGCGTCGCGGCACACGCCTGCTCGCAGTTGTCACAGCCGATACACAGCGACTCGTCGATGAG
>RGWK01000031.1 GCA_010029775.1 Gammaproteobacteria bacterium | reverse complement strand
GATGCGCGCCGCCCAAGGGCTCGGCCACAATCTCGTCGACGAGATCGAGCGCGTGCAGGCGATCGGCGGTGAGCCCCATGGCGTCTGCCGCTGCTTCCTTCTTGTCGGCGCTCTTCCAGAGAATCGACGCGCAACCTTCAGGCGAAATCACCGAGTAGGTGCTGTACTGCAGCATCAGCAATCGATCGCAGACGCCAATGGCGAGCGCACCGCCCGAACCGCCCTCACCGATGACCACGCTAATGATGGGGACGCGCAGCTTCGCCATTTCGAAGAGATTCCGGGCGATCGCCTCGCTCTGTCCGCGTTCCTCGGAGTCGAGACCGGGATACGCACCCGGCGTGTCGATGAAGGTAATGACGGGCAAGCCGAACCGTTCGGCGAGGCGCATCAGCCGCAAGGCCTTGCGGTAGCCCTCGGGCTTGGGCATGCCGTAGTTTCGCCGGACCCGCTCCTTGGTATCACGGCCTTTTTGATGTCCGATGACGACTACCGCCGTGCCATCGAGCCGCGCCAGGCCGCCAATCAGCGCCTGATCGTCGCCGAACATACGATCGCCGTGCAGCTCCTGAAACTCGGTGAAGGCGCTGCTCAAGTAATCGAGCGTGTAAGGCCGCTGCGGATGACGCGCGAGCTGGGTGATCTGCCACGGACTCAACTTGCCAAAGATAGTACGAGTTAGCTGCTCGCTCTTGCCTTGCAGGCGAGCGATCTCCTCTTGCACATTCACCTCCGAACCGGCGGTGAAGTGGCGCAGCTCCTCGATCTTGGCTTCGAGTTCGGCGATCGGCTGTTCGAAGTCCAGAAAATTGATGCCCATCAGCGTGATCTTATCAGCCGAAGGCCGAACTTGCCGCGCCCGTCGGCGGACCGTAGACCACCCTTACCCCTTGGCTGCCGACGAGCTGCTCGAGCGCCTCGATGAGCTCCGGACTCGCACGGACACGCCACTCGGCACCGAGCTCGAGTGCCGCGCTCGCCTGCTCGCCGCTGTAGCGCACACCCACCGCACAGGGGCCGGGGCGAAACGGCGCCAAGGTGTCCGCCAGTCTTTGCAGCAACAAACTTTGATCGGCACCCTGCGCCCGCGGCCAGAGCAAGACGATGCGCTGCGCCTGCTCCTCGCGGGCGCGGTTAAGTTCAATGACCCGCTTGGCGGCCAAACGCCAGGTGTCGCCCTGCTCATCGAACCGCAGCTGCCCCTCGATGAGCACCAGCGCATCCTTGACGATGAGCTCGCGGTGGCGCTGCAACACCTCATCGAAAAGCGTCTCGCGCTCCCCGGCGAGCCGCTGCGTCTCACTCCACTCGGGCAACAGCACCCCCGCAGGACCAGGCGTCTCGCTCTCGGTGGGGGCCGAGAGGCCGAACAAGTCGTTTTGCCCGGTGGCGACCGCACGGGTCGCCTGCTCACCGAGCTGCATCGCCGCACCGAGCCGCGCCATCAGCGTGGCGCGGTTGACGCCGAGCGAATCGAAACTTCCCGAACGGATCAGCGCCTCGAGCACGCGGCGATTGACCCGATTTAGATCGAGACGCCGACAGAAATCCTCGAGACTGAGGAACGGCCCGCGCGCCGCGCGCTCGCCGGTGATCGCCTCGACGGCGGCCTGACCGACGCCGCGAATGGCGCCGAGCCCGTAGCGCACCTCGAGCGGCGAGACCACCGCGAACTCGTAGGCGGAAGAATTCACATCCGGCGGCGAGACCTTGAGCCCCATCCGATCGCACTCGTCCTTGATGGTCACCACCTTGTCGGTGTGGTCCATATCCGCCGAGAGTACCGCCGCCATGAAGGCCGCCGGGTAATGCGCCTTCAGCCACGCGGTCTGGTAGGACAGCAAGGCATACGCCGCCGAGTGCGACTTGTTGAAGCCATAGCCCGCGAACTTTTCCATCAGATCGAAGATGTGCGCCGCCTGCGGCTCGCTCACGCCGCGCGCCACGGCACCGGCCACGAAACCCGTGCGCTGCTTGGCCATCTCCTCGGGCTTCTTCTTGCCCATGGCGCGTCGCAGCAAATCGGCGCCGCCCAGGCTGTAGCCAGCGAGCACCTGCGCGATCTGCATCACCTGCTCCTGGTAGAGGATCACGCCATAGGTGGGCTTGAGCACATTCTCGAGGCTCGGGTGCAGGTAGTCGATCGGCCCATCGATGCGCCCGTGCTTGCGGGCAATGAAATCGTCGACCATGCCCGATTGCAACGGACCCGGGCGAAACAGCGCCACGAGCGCGACGATATCTTCGAAGCGGTCCGGTTGCAGTCGTCGTACCAGATCCTTCATGCCGCGCGACTCGAGCTGGAACACAGCCGTCGTCTCGCAGGCCTTCAGCAACTGGTAGCTCGCCACATCGTCCATCGGCAATTCGCTGATATCGAGCGCTGCCTCGCCGCTCGCCTTGCGCTCGGCATTGATGGTGCGCACCGCGTGCTCAATGATGGTGAGCGTGCGCAGTCCCAAGAAGTCGAACTTGACGAGCCCCGCGGCCTCGACATCGTCCTTGTCGAACTGCGTGACGACACTGCCGCCGCCCTCTTCGCAATACAGCGGCGCAAAGTCCTCCAGCACCGAAGGCGCGATGACCACGCCGCCGGCGTGCTTGCCTGCGTTGCGCGTGAGGCCTTCGAGTGAGCGCGCGAGATCGATGAGATTGCGGACCTCTTCCTCGTCCTTGTAGAGCTTTTTAAGTTCAGGCTCCTTCTCGAGCGCCGCATCGAGCGTTATGTCGAGCTCGAAAGGCACGAGCTTGGCGATCCGATCCACGTAACCGTAGCCGAGTCCGAGCACGCGCCCGGCATCACGCAGCACCGCTTTGGCCGCCATGGTGCCGTAGGTGATGATCTGCGAGACGCGGTTGCGGCCGTACTTGTCGGCCACGTATTCGATCACCCGATCACGCCCGTCCATGCAGAAGTCGACGTCGAAGTCGGGCATCGACACGCGCTCGGGATTGAGAAAGCGTTCGAACAGCAAGTCGTACTGCAACGGGTCAATATCGGTGATGCCAAGCGAATAGGCGACCAGCGATCCGGCTCCCGAACCACGACCGGGCCCGACGGGTACGCCGTTCTCGCGCGCCCAGCGGATGAAATCCGCCACGATCAGGAAGTAGCCCGCAAAGCCCATGTTGCAGATGACTTCGAGTTCGCTCTGCAATCGTGCGCCATAGACCGCGGGATCCGCGCCGACGAGCTTGGCGAGTCGCGTGTCGAGGCCGCGCGACGCTTCGCTGCGCAGAAACTCCTCGGTGCTTTGGCCCGTCGGCACCGGATAAGCCGGTAGACGACTTTCACCAAGCTGCAGCAGCAGGCTGCAGCGGCGCGCGATCTGCACCGAATTCTCGAGCGCTTCGGGCAGATCCGCGAACAGCGCCGTCATCTCTTCAGGCGTGCGCAAATACTGCTGGCGCGTGTAGCGCCGCGGCCGCGCCGCATCGGCGAGCAAGGAACCCTCGTGAATGCAGACCCGCGCCTCATGCGCCTCGAAATCGCTCTCGGCGAGAAAGCGCACATCGTTGGTCGCCACCACCGGCACCTGCAGACGCACGGCCAGCGCCACGGTCGAGGCAATCAGCGCCTCCTCGCCCTCGCGGCCAATCCGGCTCATCTCGAGGTAGTAGCGATCCCCGAGCCACCGACGCCAGAATTCGAGGTGCCTCTCGGCCTCGGCAGTCTTGCCGCTCGCGAGCGCTCGCCCGACATCGCCCTCGGCCCCGCAGGAGAGCGCAATCAGCCCGGTCAGCACCTCGGCATCGAGCCATGCACGATCGATGCACGGCTCGCCGCGCTGTTGGCCCTCAAGGTAGGCCCGGGTGACGAGCCGGGTGAGATTGCGATAGCCGATCTCGTTCTGGCAGAGCAGAGAGATCCGCGTGGGTGCCGTGCGCGCATCGCCCTCTGCCACCATCAAATCCACGCCGATGATGGGCTTGACGCCCTTGCTCATCGCCGCGCGATAAAACTTCACCATCGCGAACAGGTTGTTCTGATCGGTGATCGCCACCGCCGGCATGCCGGCTGCAGCCACCGCATCAACGAGCTCGGCGATGCGCACCACGCTATCGCGCAGCGAGTATTCGGTATGCAGGCGGAGGTGGACGAAGGTGCTCATCGCAGCAACGATCTTACCGGCCCAAAGGAGCGCCGGTGAACGCTGCTGACACCTGTCGCACGCAACGCGGCCAGATGAGCCGCCGTCGGATAGCCCTTGTGGATCGCGAATCCATATTCAGGATGGCGCCTATCCAGTTGAACCATAACGTGATCCCGTACGGTCTTGGCGAGGATGGACGCGGCACTGATCGAGGCGACCTTGGTATCACCCTTGACGATGGCCTCGGCCGATTCGAGACCCGCGATCCCCTGCAGGTTGGGCAGACGGTTGCCATCGATCTGCACGCCGGAGGGTCGCAGCGAGAGACCCACGATCGCGCGACGCATGGCGAGCAAGGTCGCCTGCAGGATATTGAGGGTGTCGATCTCGGCAGGACTCGCCACGCCGATGGCCCAAGCGAGCGAGCGGACGCGCACGAGCGGCGCCAACCGCTCGCGCTCCTCCGCGCTCAAGGCCTTCGAATCGGCGAGACCCTCGATCGGCCGCCGCGGGTCGAGGATGACGGCGGCCGCCACGACCGGACCTGCGAGCGGTCCACGTCCCGCCTCGTCGACCCCGGCGACCCATTGCGCCTGCATCGCCGCTGCGCTCATCGTGCTGAGGCCGCGGGCAGCAACTCGCAAATGGCCTCGGCTGCGGCAGCCGCACCGCCGCCGCGCAGCTGTTCGTGCACGGTTCGAAACTCGGCCGCGAGTGACGGCCAGTGCTCACTGTTCGAAAAGAGTTCAAGCAGCGCGGCACCTAGGATCTCGGGCCGCGCCTGCTCCTGGAAGAATTCGGGCACGGCCGCCCGGCCGAGCAGCAAGTTCGGCTGCGAGAAAAACGCCACTTTGACGAGCTTGAACCGGCGGATGAGCCAGGCCGTGAGCGGCGCGAGTTTGTAGGCGACCACCATGGGGCGACGGCTGAGCAGAGTTTCGAGCGTGGCGGTGCCCGAGGCCACGAGCACCGCATCCGCCGCGGCAAGCACCACGCGCGATTGCCCCTGCAGCACGCGAATCGGCACGCCCGGTGCCACGCTCTGCCACACCGCCACGAACTGCGCCCGCGTCGCCTCACTCGTCAGGGGGGCAACGAACTGCACATCCGGTTGGTGCGTGTGCAACCACGCGGCCGCGAGCGCAAACGGCTCGGCAAGTCGCTGCACCTCACCACGCCGGCTACCGGGCAGCACTGCGAGTACCCGCGCTTCACTTGCCAGTCCAAGTGCCTCCCGCGCTCCGGCGCGATCGGGTACCAACGGAAACTGATCGGCGAGCGGATGGCCGACGAAGCGCGCCTCGACCCCGTGCGCGGCGTAGAACGCGGGTTCAAACGGCAGCAAGCAGAGAATCCGATCGCAGGCCTTGGCGATGTCGCGCACGCGCCCTTGCCGCCACGCCCACACCTGGGGACTCACGTATTGCACCGTGCGCAGGCCCGCGCCCTTGAGCTTGCGGGCGAGACCTAAATTGAACTCCGGCGCATCGATACCGATGAACACTGCAGGCCGTCGCTCGCAGAGCGACGCGACGACCCGTCGCCGCAACCGCATCAGGCGCGGCAGATGACGCAGGATTTCGGCGAGGCCCATGAGCGCGAGCTCTTCGCTGTCGGCGAGCACTTCGCAGCCCGCCTCGCGCATGCGGGGACCTGCGATGCCGATGAATCGCGCGCCGGGCACACGCTCGCGCAGTGCGGCGATCAACGCTGCGCCGAGGTTGTCCCCCGAGGCCTCGCCGGCCACCAGTGCAATCAGCGGTCCCTCGCTCGCCATCACCCGCGCCGTCAGCGAATCAGGCTGCGCGTGGAGCGACCGATGAACTCGACGAACGGCACGATCTCCGGCTGCGTGGCAGCCGCCTCACGCAAGCGCTCGATCGCCGTTTCGAGCGGTAAATCGGACCGATACAGCGTACGAAAGGCATTCTTGATATTGCGCACCTGCTCGTTCGAAAAACCACGGCGCGAGAGCCCCGTGGCGTTGATCGAATGCGGTTCGGCCGGATGACCGACCGCCATCACGTAGGGCGGCACATCACGCGTCACAGCGGTGTTGTTGGCGATGAAGGCGTGGGCGCCGATCTTGCAGAACTGGTGAACACCGGTGAAGCCGGCGAGGATCACGTGATCGTCTACTTCGACGTGCCCGCCGAGCGTGGCGAGATTGGCGAACACGCAGTGACTGCCCACGATGCAATCGTGGGCCACGTGCGAAGAAGCCATGAAGAGGTTGTCGTTGCCGATGCGGGTGATCGCCTTGTCGTGCGTGGTGCCGCGGTTGACCGTGACGTACTCGCGGAACACGTTGCCCTCGCCGATCTCGACGCGTGTCGGCTCGCCCTTGTATTTCTTGTCCTGCGGCGCATCGCCGATCGAGGCAAATTGGAACACGTGGTTGTTGGCGCCGAGCCGCGTCCAGCCCGTAACCACGGCATGCGGGCCGATGCGACAACCGGGGCCGATCTCGACATCGGGCCCGATGATGGCGTAGGCGCCGACCTCGACATCAGGCGCGAGCTTTGCACCCTCCGCAATCGCCGCGCGCGGATCGATCAATCCTGCACGGCTCATGAGCCCCTCCCGGTCTCGGGCGCCACCATCAGCTCGGCGGATGCCGCCTCGTGCTCACCCACCCAAGCGGAGGTTTCGAACTTCCAGATGCCGCGCATCTGCCGCTGCAAGCTCGCTTTGAGGATCAGCTGATCACCCGGCTCCACGGGCCGACGAAAGCGTGCCTTGTCGATACCGACAAAGAAAAACCGCGTCTGCTCATCTGGGATCACATCCGCGGTGACGAAGGCGAGAATGCCCGCCGTCTGCGCCAGCGCCTCGATAATGATCACTCCGGGCATCACGGGGCGGTGCGGAAAATGCCCAGGAAAATACGGTTCGTTGTAGGTCACGTTCTTGAGCGCAATGATCGACTCGCCCCTGCGGCACTCGGTGACCCGGTCGACCAGCAGAAACGGGTAGCGATGCGGCAGTTGTCGCAGGATGGCGTTGATGTCCAAGGTCACGATGTCGCTCACGTTCTCTCCCCGCCGCCCTCGGCAGCCTGTCGTTCCAGTTCACCGACGCGGCGCGCCAGTCCATCGATCCGCTTGAGCCGCCCGACGATGCGGCGCCAGTCTGCCGCAGGCTCGGCCGGTATGCCGCCCGAATACACGCCTGGCTCGCGAATGTCGCCCACCACCAGCGTGAACCCCGTCAGCGTCACATCGTCGCAAATCCGCAGATGCCCTGCGATGCCGACGCCACCGCCGACGCGGCAGCGCGCACCGAGATGCGAACTGCCGGCAAGCCCCGCACAGCCGGCAATCGCCGTGTGCGCGCCGATCGTGCAGTTGTGACCGATCTGCACGAGGTTGTCGATCTTCACGCCCTCGCAGATCACCGTGTCCTCAATGGCCCCGCGATCGACCGTGGTGTTGGCGCCGATTTCGACATCGGCACCAATGCGCACCGTGCCCACCTGCGGCACAGCGATCCAGCGCTCGCCCTCGGGTGCATAGCCAAAACCCTCGGCACCGATCACCGCACCGGGGTGCAGAATCGAACGCGCACCGATCTGCACGCGCTCGAGCACGGTAACCCGCGCCACGAGCCGTACGTCCTCCGCTAGTTCAGCGCCCGCGGCCACGATGCAGCCCGGCCCGAGTTGCACACGAGCGCCGATCTTGGCGCCTGCACCGATGAAACACTGCGCACCGATGTGCGCCGTGGCGTCGACCACGGCGCCCGGCTCAATGACCGCGCTCGGATGCACGCCTGGTGCCACGGGCATTGCGGGATAGAGCTCCGCCGCGATCCGCGCAAACACCGCGTGCGGGTTGCGGCTCAACAGGCAATCGACGGGAGAGGACGCTTCGAGATCCGGGTGCAGGATCACCGCGCCCGCACGACAACCCTGCAAGGCTTGCGTGAGCCTGGGGTTGGCCAGAAACGCGATGGAGTCGGGTCCCGACCCTGCAAGGGTGGAGACGTGGCGGATGCGCCGCGCGGGGTCACCGCGCAGCGTCAGACCGTATCGAACCGCCAGTTCGCCGAGGGTGATGTCCGCCATCGGCCATCGCCGCAGGCTGCCGGCGCGCTGCTTAGCGCGCGGCCGGCTTCGGCGCCGTCGCCTTCGACTGCAGGCCGGCGATGACCGCCGGGGTGATGTCGAGCGCGGTGGTCGCGTAGATCACGCCGTCGGTCACCACGAGATCGAAGTTTTGCGCCTTCGAGTACACGCGAACTTCCTCAATCAGCGTGCGCTGCAACTTGGTCATCTCCTCGTTGCGGCGGGCATTGAAGTCGTCGTTGATTTCCTGCTGCCGACGACCGAGATCACGCTCGCCATCGCGCAGTTCCTTCTCGGCGCGGGAGATCTGATCGGGCGTCATCGTGGCGCGATCCTTCACGAGCTTGTCGCGCTTGGCCTGCAGCGAGGTCGCCTGGCCCTGCAGCTCGCGCTGCTTACCGGCCGCTTCAGTACGCAGCGTCTCGATGAGCGCCTTGCCTTGCGGGCTCTCGTCCATCAGTCGCCCGAAATCGAGAACACCGACCTTGATCTCGGCCACCGCCGGCGCTCCGATCAGAGTCGCCACCACTGCCAGCACCGGAATCATCGCCTTGAAATTCGCACGCATCGCTCGACCAACCTCTGTGAGATAGACGATCAGAACGCCTGACCGATCGTGAACTGGAAGCGTTCCTCTTCGTCCGGGAAGTTCAAGCCATCACCCCGGAAAGGGTTCAGCGGAACTGCGTAACTGAAGCGGAACACACCGAGCGGCGCGAGCCATTGCACCGCGACGCCCGTTGACTGACGCAACTTATCATACCCGAACTTGTAGTCGACCGGGGTCACCCCGTCGATACCCGTGAATTGGTAGAACTTGTTGATCGAAAAGACGTTTCCGATGTCGAAGAACACCGTTGCGCGGGCCGACGCCTGCCACTTTTCCGGCGTCGGGATGATGAGCTCGGCGCGGGCCGCCACCTTCAAATCACCGCCGTAGGGGTTGCCGAAACTGTCCTTGGGGCCCAGCCGACTCTCGCGGTAGCCACGAACCGTATCCGGGCCGCCCGCGAAGAAGTTGCGGTACGGCGGGGGTGCGGTGGTGCCGCCCAGTTCCTTCGTATAGCCGACCTCGGCGCCGAAGGCGAGCGTCCAGCGGCCGATCAGCGGCAGGAACTGCAGGTAGTCGTAGTTGGCCGAGGCGTACTGCACGTCGCTGAAGGGCAGCGTGTAACTGAGCGAGAGCGAGTGGCGCATACCCCGGTCGGCAAACAGCGCCCGGTTCCGGCTGTCGTAGCTCCAGCCCGCCACGATCTCGAAGGTGTCGAACTGCGTGGTGTCGAGCGTGGTCGAGGGCACGATGAAGCCGCCGCCGTAGTCCTGCTCCGGAATCAACTGCTGGCGGTAATCGCCATTGGTACGCACCCAGCTGCGCGCCTGATCGGCCGAGCCCTCGCCCGTGATCAGCGAGGAACGCTGCGCCGAGAAACCGATACGCAGCCCCTGATACTCGGTGAGCGGGTAGCCATAATCCACGCCGAGCGCGAGCGACTCCGAGGAGAAGTCCGAGGAGGCGGAGACGAACTGCGTGACGTCGCGATAGGTGAACGAGAGCGTCCGCGCCACGCCATCGATGTTGGTGTACGGGTTGGTGTGCGAGATGCCGTACACCTTGGAGTAGCGACCCGAGTTCAGATCGATGGAGATGCGCTCGCCCGTGCCCATGAAATTGCTGTCGGCGTAGTTGCCGTTCAGGATGAACGACTGCGACTCGGAGTAGCCGACGCCACCGCCGAGCTGTGCCGAGGGGCCTTCCTTGATCTCGAACTCCACGTCGACGAGGTCCGGGGAACCCGGCACCGGCGTGTTCTCGGATTCCACTTTCTCGATGTATGGCAAGCGCTGCAGGCGCTGCTTGGAGCGCTCCACGAGCACGTTCGACAACCAGCCGCCTTCGAGCTGGCGCATTTCGCGGCGCAGCACTTCATCGTTGATCTTGGTGACGCCGTTGAACACCACGTGTCGCACGTAGACCCGGTTGCCCGGGTCGACGAAGAAGGTCATCCCGACCTCTTTCTTGGCATCGTCGGTGGTGGGCACCGGATCGACTTTGGCGAAGGCGTAGCCTTCGAGACCGAGCCGATTCTGGATCAGCTCCTGGGTGTTGGTGATCTGCTTCTTGGAGAAGGTCTCACCCGGTTTGATCAGAAGGTAATTCTTCAACTCCTCTTCCGGCACCACGAACGTGCCGGCGAGCTTTACCGAACTCACTTTGAAGACCTCGCCTTCGCTCACGTTCACCGTGATGAAGATGTCGTCCTTCTCGGGAGCGATCGCCACTTGCGTCGAGTCGATCTCGAAGTTCGCATAGCCGCGGTCCATGTAGTACGAACGCAGCTTCTCGAGATCACCCTGCAGCGACTCGCGCGAATAGCGATCGTCCTGCCGGTACCAAGAGAGCCAGTTCGGCGTCTTCAGCTCGAAATCTTCGAGGATATCTTCCTGGCTGTAGGTCTGATTGCCGACCACATTGATCTGGCGGATACGGGCGCGCTTGCCTTCCTTGATATCGATCTTCACCCGCACGCGGTTGTCCGGCACCGATGTCCTTGTTGCCCTTGAGCTCGAAACTCTCGATCGAGGGCCGCTCGAGCACAGCGACGATCAGCGTGCCGCCCTCCCAGCGCAGCTCCACGTCGCGAAAGAAATTGGTGTCGTACAACGCGCGGATGGCCTCGCGCACGCGCTGCGGGGTCAGCCGATCACCGATGTTCACCGGCAGGTAGTTGTACACCGTGCCCTCGGACACGCGCTGCAGGCCCTCGACGCGGATGTTGTCGACGCGCAGCGATTCAGGCACCGCCTGCTGCGCCCATGCACCCGTGAGAGAGCCCGCCGCGAGCAGCGACGCGCCGACCCAGGCGACCCAACGCGGCGATGGGCGCATGCCCCGCACTGTGCTCAACCGAATCTTGGTGCTCAACCGAACTGCCTCGCAAAATCATTGAACAACGCTACGCCCATGAGCAGCAGCAGCAACGCGATACCAACCTGTTGCCCGAGCGCCTGCAACCGCTCGGAGAGTGGCGAACCCCGGGCCCACTCGATGAGCTGGTAGACGATCTGCCCGCCATCGAGAATCGGGATGGGCAGCAGATTAAGAAAACCGAGACTGAGGGAAATCACGACCAGAAAGCCGAGGAATTCGCTGGGTCCGGACTGGGCCGAGGCACCCGCGTATTCGGCGATCGAGATCGGCCCGGAGAGATTCTTCAGCGACACCTGACCAAACAGCATGCGCGCGAACATCTTCGCCTGCAGCACGGTCATGTCGTAGGCGCGCTGCACCGACTCGCCGAGCGCCTCCACCACACCGAAACTGCGCTGCGTGACCCGATCAGCCGGCCACGGCGGCGGCGGCGGGGTCTCGATGCGGATGCGCCCGACCTCGCGACCCTCGAGCAAGTCGGCGGCGCTGCGCACCGTGGTGCGCAAGCGGCTGCCACCACGCTCGTACTCGATGGCGATGTCGCGGTTGGGCCGCGCCGAGATCGCCTCAACGAGCTGCGGAAAATCTTTGATAGCCTCGCCATCCACGGCCAGGATCCGATCACCCACCTGCAGCCCCGCCAGATCCGCGGGGCCCTGCGCCGTAACCTTGCCGATCACCGGGGGCACGGGCGGTGTCCAGAACCGCATGCCGATGCCGCGCAGCAGCGCCGTGGGCTCGGTGAGGGCGCGGCGCACCGCAGGATCATCGACGCGCATCTCGAGCGTGCGCCGACCGGAACCGCGACGCTCGACCTCGATCGCAATGCGCCCGTCATCGCTCATCGCATCGATGAAACCGAACAGCACATCAGAATGATTGGTGACCGCACGACCCTCAACGCGCAGGATCTCATCCTCGTTCTGCAAGCCTGCCTGCGCGGCGATGGAATCCGGCACCACAGGCCCCACCACGGGACGCAGTTGCGGCTCGCCCGAGATCCACAACATGCCCCAGAGAATCAGGATCGCAAAAGCAATGTTGAACGCCGGCCCTGCGAGCAGCACGAGGATGCGCTGCCACGGCGCCTTGCGCGTGAACGAGCGGGAGAGGTCTGCGGGCGCCACAGGGCCCTCGCGTTCATCGAGCAGCTTGACGTAGCCGCCGAGCGGCAGCGCCGCGAACACGTATTCGGTGCGGTCGGCGCCGGCAACCTTCTTCCAGAGCGGCGTGCCGAAACCCACGGAGAAACGCAGCACCTTGAAATCGAGCTTGCGCGCGACCCAGTAATGGCCGAACTCGTGCACCGTGACGAGCAGGCTCACGGCCACGACGAAACCAAGCAGGGTCCACAGCAGCGTCATCATGCGCGCCGATCACTCACGCCATGACGGCCGGAGTCGATGAGTTGCTGGGCGGCCACGCGCGCGCGGGCATCCGCCGCGAGCACGCTGTCGAGGTCGCTGGCTGAGCCGGCTGCCTGATTCATCACAGCCTCAATGACCGACGGGATCCCGCTAAAGTTCAAACGCCCCTCCAGAAATGCCGCCACGGCCACCTCGTTGGCGGCATTGAGGATGGCGGGCGCAGCGCCCCCGGCCATCGACGCCTGACGCGCGAGCGCCAGACAGGGAAAACGACCCGTATCCGGCGGCTCGAACTGCAGCAGGCCGGCCCGGGCCAGATCCAGCGATTGTACACCGGACTCAAGCCGCTCCGGCCAACCGAGGGCATAGGCAATAGGGGTGCGCATGTCGGGCGAGCCGAGCTGAGCCAGCATCGACCCATCGACGTATTCGACGAGCGAGTGCACGAGGCTCTGGCGGTGCACCACCACCTCGACCTGCGCCGTCTCGAGACCGAACAGGATGCGCGCCTCGATGAGTTCGAGGCCCTTGTTCATGAGCGTCGCCGAGTCGACCGAGATCTTGCGGCCCATGACCCATTTCGGGTGCTTGCAGGCCTGCTCGGGGGTCGCCGCGGCGATCTGCTCGGCACTCCAGTCGACGAAGGGGCCGCCCGAGGCGGTCAGCAGGATGCGCCGGACGCCCTTCGGTGCCTCGCCCGTCCGTGCCCCGGCAGGCCAACACTGGAAAATCGCATTGTGTTCACTGTCGATGGGCAGCAGCGTCGCCCCGCCAGCCCGGGCGGCCTCGATGAGGATGGGCCCGGCCATGACGAGCGGTTCCTTGTTGGCGATCATCAGCCGCTTGCCGGCTCGCGCCGCGGCCAGCGACGAGGAGAGCCCTGCGGCACCCACGATGCCGGCCATCACGTACGGCGCCTCGGGCAGCGCGGCCAGCGTATCGAGTGCGCCCTCACCCACCAGCACCCGGGTCGGGACGCCCGCCGCACGCAGGCCCTGCTCGAGGCTGCGCGCGGCTTCGGGTTCGACAAGCGCCGCATAGTCCGGTCGAAAGCGCTCGCACTGCGCCAAAAGCTTGGCGTGATCGCGCCGCGCCCCAAGGGCCACAACACGAAAACGCTCTGGATGCCTGGCGAGCACATCGAGTGTGTTCTCGCCGATCGTGCCGGTGGAGCCGAGCACGCAGACGCCGACGGTGCCGCTCATGGCAGCCCCGCAGATCCGCCGAGTGCGGCGGCCCACCACCCAGCAACCGACTGCCAACCATCGGCCGCCACCCATCCGCCCTGTAGCAGACCGAGGAACAACATCGGCACACCGGCCGCGAGACTGTCGAGCCGATCGAGCACGCCGCCGTGACCCGGGAGCAGATGCCCACTGTCCTTGAGCCCGGAGTGGCGCTTCATCAGGCTTTCGGTGAGATCCCCGACGATCGAGAAGGCCACCGCGCCGAGCGCCAGCAGCACGATGTGCCACAAGGGCCAGCCGAACTGCCCCGCACCCCAGGCCGCGATCGACCCTGCCACCAGCAGCCCGCCAAACACACCCTCCCAGGATTTACCCGGCGAGACCTGCGGTGCCAACTTTGTGCGCCCGAACGCATGGCCCGCGAAATACGCACCGACATCGGCCGCCATGATCACCAGCAGCACGAACAATAGCTGCCACACCTGCAGCACCTCGACGCCGCGCAAGGCGCCGAGTGCAAGGCCGAGCGGCGCGAGCGTCAACACGCCGGCAATCGCTGTGGTTCGGGGACCCCCGCGAGCCGGAGCGAGCACGATCCAAAGAAATGCAATCAGCCACCAGTGCGCCGCGATGGCCATCACAAAAAAGAGCGTCTTCGAGTCCTGCGCCCAACCGACGAGTGCCGCGAGCACCGCCAGCACGAGCGCCACGTAGGCCGCACGACGCCACCGGGTCATACGCTCGGGCACACCGAGAAACGCG
>RGWK01000004.1 GCA_010029775.1 Gammaproteobacteria bacterium | reverse complement strand
TCGGCGAGCCGCGCGTAGCGCAGGGCGTGTTCGCCGAGGCCATGCACGATGAGCACGGTGCCGCGCGGCCCGGGCAGAGCCCAGTCGAAGCAGGCGAGCTGTTCGCCATCGGTGGTGGTCAGTGTGAAGCGTTGCGGTGCAGTCATAGCGTGAGACTAGCAAAAGAAAAGGCCCGCCGAGGCGGGCCTTTTCGAGGGGTCGAAACCCGAGCTCTGCGATCAGAACCGGTAGTTCAGCGTCGCAAACGCCCGGCGGCCGAGCACGTCGTAGTTGCTGATCGCCACGGCGTTGCCGATGCGGGTTGCACCGGAACCCGTCGACAGCACCGGCGGCTCCTTGTCGAACACGTTCGACACACCGACGATGGCTTCCCACTTGTCCGCGCGGTAGCGCAGCGACATGTCGTGATAGAAGGCCATTTCGGTGGTCTGGTCGTACTTCGCGGCCACGCAGGTGGTGGAAGTCGGCGCCGACGTCAGGCAGTTCGCGAAACCACGCCAGCCGAAGGTGTCACCGCCAAAGAAATCATCGTTGGACGCCTTGGCGAAGCCATCGATGTTCCAGTTGAAGGTCCAGGGCCCGCGCTCGAAGTTGAAATCGAGGTTGGACACCCAACGGTTGTTGTAGATCGTGTTGCGGCTATCAACAATCGGGAAGGTCTCAAAGGTCTGCGACTGATCGACATTGAAGTACGTGACCAGCGCGCTGATCCGCACCTGCGTCTTGCCGAAGCGCTTGTTGAAGCGCACGGTCCAGTCGGTACCCTCCACCGTCTGGTTGGCAATGTTCACGTAGGAGTTGCGGATGTTGTCGATCTTACCGTAGCTCGGCGAGGCCTTGTTCAGATCACGCTGGAACAGCGAGCAGAACGGGTCGTTGGGGAAATCCTTGGAACCGTAGCATGAGCTCACGATGTTTCCTGCACCGAACTGCGAGACCTGGTTGTTGATCTCGATGCGCCACCAGTCGACAGCCGCGCTGACAGGCAGCGACTCCGGCGTCCAGATCAAACCTACGGTGGTGTTGTCCGAGGTCTCCGCATCGAGGATGCCCTTGCCGCCACCGGTGATGGCGAGCGCCGAGGAGTTCAGGTTGTTCCAGTTCTCCGGCAGACCGATGCCGCTCGGACCGCAGTTCTTGACGATCTGCTGGTTCGAGCTGAGGTTCCACTGGGTGCAAGGATCAACCGAGCCCTGCCCGATGAAACCCGTCTGGTTGGCAAGGTACAGTTCGTAGAGCGCCGGCGCACGGAACGAAGTGCCGTAGGCGCCACGCAGACGCAGGGCGTCGATGAACTGCCAGTTCAAGCTCACCTTGTAGGTGCTGTCCGAACCGTAGCTCTCGTAATCCGTCCAGCGGTACGAACCGTTGAAGGTCAGGCGCTTGATGCCCGGAATGTCGCGCAGCAACGGAACTTCGAACTCCGTGTAGGCTTCCTTCACGGTGTCATCGCCCTTGGTCTGACCGGCCGACGTCTGGCCCCACAGGTTGCTATTACGGGCGTTAAAGCCCGGCAGATCATCGATCGAGTCCTTACGAGCTTCGATACCGATCACCGCGCTGACCGAACCCGCAGGCAGGTCAAAGACGCTGCCGGTGAGCGACGCGCCAAGCAGGTTCTGCGTGTAGCTCGTTTGGCCGATGTCACGCGTGAACAGGAACGCCTTCTCGGCATCCGAGAAGTTGCCTGACGTGATGGTCGTGGGGCTGAACCAGTTGACGGCCTGGCAGGTCACCGGACCCGAGATGGTGATCAGGGCCGCGTTACAGGCCGAGGCACCGGTGGTCGCATTCACGCGATCGTTGTAGATGATGTCGTTGACGTACGTGGCGTCCGACTCCGCGCGCTGGATATACGCGTCGTAGCTCCAGCCATCGAGGAAGCCGCTCGACCACTCACCCGTGATGCCCACCACGGCACGCTTGAACTCGACTTCCTGTTCCTGGTTGGTCGGAATGGTGACGATCGACCGGGCGATTTCGCCGAACGGGTTCGAGGGGTTCGCCGCGGCCACGTTGGGGAAAATCTGCCGCCAGCTCTTCTGCGCGGACTCGCGCTTGTTGTACAGCGCTTCGCCGTACACCTTGGCGGCGTCGCTGAAGGTGTACGAACCTTCCGCGAACACCGAGTTGCGCTCCACCGGCGAGATGAACGTACGGCTCAAGAAACGCTTCGGATCGTTCGGCACGATCGCCTGCGAATCACGCCAGGCCTGCAGGGCCTGGGCCGGCGTCAAGGTCGGACGAGCGGCCAGCACCTGCGCGTAGGTCAAGCCGACACGCTTCCAGCCCGCGAGGTCGAGACCGAAGGCACCGCCACCCGCAACGGCCGTGGAGTCGGGCACGAAGCGACCACCACGCTGCAGACGGTCGATGACGGCGTCAAGCAGGTTGAAGCACTTCGATTGGCCGGTGGCCGGGTCGATGATGTCTAGTGACTGTCCAGCCGACGAGTAGAAGATCGAGTTCGGGTTTTGCGTGACGTTGGTGAGGTTGTCCTGCGCGCAGCTCAGGAAGTCACGATCGGCAACCAGCATCGGCTCGCGGTTGTAGTACTCGTACGAGAACAGCTGGGTTTCGCCACCACCTTCGAACACGGAGTTGGCCGAGGCGCTCAGGCGCCCCTCGTCGAGGTTCTTGTTGGTGATGAGGTTCACGACACCCGCGATGGCGTCCGAACCGTACACCGACGACGCGCCGTCCTTGAGGATCTCGGTGCGCTGAACGATCGAGGTCGGGATGACGTTGAGGTCAACGGAGGCCAACTGACCGCGGGCACCCGCGGGCGAGAGGCGACGGCCGTTCAGCAGCAGCAACGTACGCGAGGAACCGATGCCACGCAGTGCGACCGTGTTGGCACCCGGACCGTTCTCGGTCACGAAGCCCGTGGTCTGGTCGTTAATCTGTTGCGAACCCGCCGCGAGCGTGTTCGTTTGCAGGATTTCAGACGTGCTGAGCAAGCCCTCGAGGGAGGTCTCTTCGCTCGTGATGATCAGCACCGGCGAGCTCGAGGTGAACTCGGTGCGCTTGATGCGCGAACCGGTGACGACCACTTCCTCGATCGCCGATTCCTGACTGGTGGCTTGCGAGGTGTTGGCCGACGACTGAGCCTGCGGCGCAGCCAGTGCAGCGCTCTGAGCGACCGCAGCGGCGACGAATGCCGAGATCAAGGCAGCGCGATTGACGCGTGTCATGGTGTTGAATCCTTCCCTGTTGTTTGCTTTGAAAACCGCTCGGACAAGCGGAAACCGGGCTATTGCCCGGAACCCCTCTCCCGAAGGGCGCAATTGTTACCATGTCAGATCGGATTTCTCAATCCGATTTCGTTGTAATTTCGCAACGCCGGCGCTGCAATACCGCTTACGGAATCGCGTCGAAGGAGGGCACGGCGGTAGGTGTGGAGGTACCCACGGCAGAGAGGGTCGTGTTGCCCAGCTGCTTGCTCGTGTTGTCACCCCAGGTGTAGGTCGCGCCATCCGCCGCGATGGCTGCCGAGAACGAGCGGCCGCCGGTGTCGATGGAGATACCCGTGCTCAGCACCGCAACGGCACCAAAGGTATTGCGCGCCGTGCTGCCGCCATCGCCCAAGGAGCCCGATTCGTTGGCGCCCGCCGATCGAGCAAGGCCATCACCACCCAAAGCAATCGAGGTGCGATCGGCCGTGGCGGCGTCCACCACATCGCGCAGCACGCCTGCAGGGACTCCGGCATCGAGCGCCGATCCCAGCCCGAGCTGCCCATCGCCATTCTCGCCCCAGGCATACAGCGCACGGCGCGTCGAGATCGCGAAGGATTGATCACCACCCGCGCGGATACGAGCGATGCCCGACAACGCCGCGATCACCGGCACCCGGCTCGGCTTGAACGTGCCATCGCCCAACTGGCCGGAGGCATTGGCACCCCAGGCGCGCACGGTTCCATCGCTGCGCAGAGCCAGCGTGTGATCCTTCCCCGCCGCCACGCCGACCACGCCGTCGAGCCCCACGACGGCCACCGGCGAGGCCTTCGCTTCGCGGCCGCCATCACCCAATTGCCCGAAAGTGTTGGCACCCCAGGTGTACACGGCCCCGCCAGTTAGCACGGCAACCGAGTGCACGCGGCCCGCCGCAATGGCAATGGCGGCGGCCGGCAAGGTGACTTTCACCGGAACGGCGCGGGTGGCGACATCGCCCTGCCCGAGCTGCCCGGCATCGTTGAGACCCCAGGCATACACGTCGCCGTTATCGAGCAGCACGAGTGCGTGCGAGCCACCGACCGCGATTTGGCGGGCGGTGCGTCCGGCGGGCAGCGTGACCGTGCCGATGGTGTCGCTCGGCAAAGTCACCGTGCCATCACCGCGCTGCCCGTCTGTGTTGTACCCCCAGCTGGCGAGCGTGCCGTTGGAGCGGCGCACGAGCGTGAAACTTCCCGAAGCGGAGCCCGGCTTCGAGACGGCCACCTGCGCCGCTGCGACCGGCAAGGCCGACACGGCGCCTGCCACCACACGCACCACGGCCGCGCTGCTCGTCACCGCCCCGAGCCCATTGCTGACGGCGACGGTGAACGAGGCGTTGTCATCGCCCGCCGCCGCAGCGGCGAGTCGGTATACGTTCGATGTGGCACCCTCGATGTCGGCGCCGTTGCGCTTCCATTGGTACTTGAGGTTGCCGCCCGTCGCGCTGACCGCGAGCGTAAGCGAGTCCCCTGCCACGACGGTTTGGCTGACGGGCTGCACAACGATAGCCGGTGCCGCAGAGACCGTGAGCGTCACAGGATTGGAGGCAACGAAACCGCCCGGATTAACCACGTAGACCACAAATACCGCGCCATCATCAGCCGCGGTCGGCGAGGTCAGTGAATAGGTCGCCGTGGTGGCGCCCGAGATCGCGACCTCGTCACGGAACCACTGATACGCCAGCTGTTCGCCCGCACCAACGACCGTGAAACTCGCTGCCGTACCCGCCGTAACGGAGGTCGACACCGGCTGCGTGGTGATCGAAGGACCGGGCTTGACGGTCAGCGTGGCCTGAGAACTCGTCACCGTGCCGGCGGCATTCGTGATGGTCACGGAGAACTTCGCGCCATCGTCGGCAGCCGTCAGCGCCGGCGTGGTGTAGGTCGACGCCGTCGCGCCGGAAATGGCCGTTCCATTGCGAAACCACTGGAAGGTGAACGGCGGCTTGCCCGAGCCGCCGAAGTCGAACTTCGCCGTCTGACCGATGAACGTGATGCGGTCCTTCGGCTGTTCGGTGATGGTCGGTGCCTCCGGCCCCGCGCTCGACAGACACGCCGACAGCAGCACAGCCGAAACACACCACCCGAGCACAAGCCGGGCACGACGCAACACGGTAAACACGTTCATGCGGCGATTCTAGCCGAAGTGCGGCTTGAGGGCCCCCAAGGCGCCAATCGTGAACAGCAGCACCCAGAGCACCACCAGCGCCCAGGTCGCGCGGCGCATCAGCAGGGCGAACTCGGCGTTGTCAGCGGGCGTGGCCCGATCGGCCGCGATCGCCGGCAGCGCGCTGCGGTAGGCGGCGCGGATGTAGTAGCGAACGGCGATGCCGCAGGCCATGCAGCCGACGAACAGCAATACCTTCCACGCAAGCCACGGCGCGGCAAACGGCCAGCCGGTCGCGAGCGACCACACGGCACTGGCGAAGAACAGCACCATCAGCACGTAGCGCAGGCGCCAGTCCCAGCGCGCGAGCGTCAGGCCCTCGGCCGTGTTGCGACGCCAGTGAACCAGCCACATGAACCAGAACCAAACCGCCGATACAAACCACACCGCGATCACGGTCCAGCCCTCGATCGGGGCGAGCCCAAGGAGGCCGGCGAGCGAGAAGCCGAGCGGCACCGACATGATCATGGCGTTGCGTACGTGCTGGTCGACGTCGAGTAGAAAATCCCACAGCCGCATGCGCTCGGTACCCGACAAACTGGTGGTGCGGGCGATGTAATGCGTCAGCGCATTGATGACCAGTTCGCTGCCGAGCCAGTAACCCATCACCAGAACGTGCGCCCAAAGCAGCAGGCTGTATGTCACGCGACCTCCGTCGGCGCTATGCTGATGACATGAACTCTAAACTTCGTCGCTCATGGGTGTTGGGTTCGCTGCTGCTGGCCACTGCTCTGCGGCCAGCCGCCGCTGATTCGCCGACCTTGCTGCGCGCAGCACTGATCGTCGACAGCGCACCGCGTGCGATGGCGTTCTACGAACTGCTCGGCTTTCGGGTCGAGATGGATCAGGCGAACCCACGCAAGCCTGAGAGCAACCCATTTCCGCTGAATGCGCCCTCCACCGCCGTGCGCCTCGTCATCATGCAAAGCGCCTCCGGCGCAGGCGGTCGCATCGGGCTCGTGGAATTCTCCAAGCCGACGCCGACCGAAGCCCGCCTCGATCCGGCGCGCACCGGCCGCGGTGATGTGGTGCTGGTGTTCGACGTGGCTGACGCCGATGCCATCCACGCCACGATGCAGCGTGCCGGCGTACGGATCATCGAGCCGCCACAGGTGTACACATCAAAGAAAACTGCGCCGGATGGCTCACCAATGCGGGGCAAGGTATTTCACGTCCGAGACCCGGACGGGTACTTGATCGAATTGCTCGAGGCCCCACGACCCGCAGCGCCGTAGCGCCGCGGGCGCATCTACAGATCGAGTGCTGCGCGCCGGCCGTTGCCGGGCGGCATGCACGTGAAGGTCAGCGGCTGCGCCGCACTGGCCAATTCCTTGAGTGCCGCATCACTGCGCGTGCCACCGCCGCGCATCGACCACGTGCCATCGGCCTGCAGCAATGCGCTGTAGGACACGCCGTTGATGTTGCCGCGGGCCACCAGATCGCAGGTCGCGCCGCCCGGCGCCGTCGCCTGACCGCGTAGCAAGGCGAGCCGCGACTCCACTGCATCGGGCGAGCCCGGGCGCCAGGTCACCTGCTGCCCCACTACGGGCGCAAGGTCGCTGTCGAACGCCAGCACAAAGGCGATCACCTGCCGTCGGCTCTGGTCTGCAGGGGCCGGAAAGAAGAACACCGGATCGCGGAAGAAATTATCGAGCGTGTCGAGCGAACCGTCGTTACTAAAACCGAAGCCCCGAATCTGCGCCCCGGTGCTGCCACCGCTGTCAGCACTGAAGCCGAACATTCCAGCCTTGGTGTAGACGTTGCGCAGTTGCGGCACCTTGAAATTCTCGCTGATCCGCCCCCCTTCGAAGGACATCAGCCCACCGGTGCCGAACTTGCCCTCCGCGGGGCGCAGCCGATGGCAGTTGTCGCAACTACCGAGCAGTGTGGTCGGCACGTTCATGTAGATGTTGCGCCCGGCGGCTTCATCCGCCGTCAGCGAGCCGTCCAGCGCACGGATCGGATTCGGTGGCATCGCGAGGCGCATGGCGAAATCGGTGAACGCCTGCATTTGCGCAGGCGTCAGCACGGTCTCGCGCCCGAGCAGACCGACGAAGGCTCCATTGAATTCTTTGAAAGCGGCCTCTTCGAGTGTCTCCAAAGCGCCACGAACGATCTGCCGATTGCTGCCCGTGCGATCACCGCGCCAGTGCAGCGGCCCATGCCCGCTCATGCCGCGCAGGGTTTGGGTGGTCATGGGGCCCTTAAGCGGATGGAAACGCGGCGTCGTGCGCGGACTGTTGGCGACGTAGGCGTTCGGATTCAGCTGCATCGCATCGTCGGGATTGCCGAGGTCCCAGGCCAGATGATCGAGATCTCCGAACACATGGCAACTCGCGCAGGACACCGAGCCGTTGGCCGAGCTCAAGTTCGCGTCGTACAGAAATTGCCGACCGGTCTTCACCGCCGTGCTCTCGGGCGAAAAGAGACTGCGCGTCGCGAGCACGCTGCGCTGTGTGGTATCGACGATGCTGACGCTGTGCGCAATGCGTGAATAGACATAGAGCCGTGAACCCGACGCATTCAGCGCGAGGCCCGCAGGCCCCGCAGGCACCGCAATGTGGCGACTCGCATCCGGCTCGAATCCACTCGCTGTCAGGCTCGCCGTCGGCAGCGCCGCCACCTTCGCTGAACCAAAGGCGGCCACGTACAGCGTGTCGCCGCTCGGACTGAAGGCGAGCGCCGTCGGCTGCGACAAACTGCGCGCCTTCTCTGCAGCGGGCAAGCTCTGTCCTTGCGGAAGCGCGAAGTTCACGTGCTTGTTCAGATGCACGGCCGACACCGACGCCGAGCCCGGCGTGACCCACGTCAGGCGACTCTCGGCGATGCGACCGCGCACCGTACTGTTGCCGCGCCGCCCGGAACCCTCAAATCGCACCTCGTTGAACGACTCGGTATTGCTCACCACGAGACGCCCATCCGGAGCGACCGCCATGTTGAAGAGCACCGTACCGAGACCACTGACGCGCTGCGTGATGGTGGGTGTTGCAGCAGCGGCATCGATGACGAACAGATCCTCATCGGGCAGCGTGAACTTCACGCGCGAGGACCAGTCATTGCGGGCCTCGTCGCGCCAGGCCGTGCCGTCGTAGCGAACGATCAGCCCCGTGCCCGGAGCCTGCACGCCGTCCGTGCTGGTCGAAAGTCCTGGCTTTGGGGTATTCAAGGCATCGCGGTGCAGCACGGTACTGCGATTGCCCGACATGAACACCGCGGCGTACACGCTGCGGCCATCGTTGCTGACGGCCAGCGCCCGCGGCACATCAGCCGGCAGCGTCAGCGTCGTCACCGGCTTGCCGTTCAACGATTCATCGAGTTGCGAGGCATCGAACACCCACACGTCCGCGCGTCCGGTGGCGGGCGTAGTCAGGGAAGACGACGTGAAACCCGGCCGATTCTGACCGCGGAAGGCGGCGGTGATGAACGCGCGGTCACGATTAGTTCCGGCAAACACCACATCCCTCGGCTCATCGCCGACCTGCAGCGTGCGCAGCACGCGCGGCGTGCCGTCGAGACGCACCACGCTCACCGAGTCGGAGAGGTGATTGACCACCCAGACCTCGTTGGCGTTACGCTCGGCCACGGCCACTGGTTCGAGACCGACCGACACGGTGCTGACGAGACGCAGGGCATCCGTCTCAACAGCGTAAATTTCCAAGCAGTGCGCTGGGGCGTTCGCCACATACAGACGCTGGCCGTCAGCAGACAGCGCCAAAGGCCGAACGGGACCACTCTCGAACAGGGTCACGCTGTTGGCCGCCGTGTCTGCGGTGACGTTGTCGGCCGACGTCCCGCACTGGAACACCGGCCGCTGCAGCAACGCGCCCTGCGATTGCTCAATAGGGGAGACGGTCACCGGCGTGGTGGACCCCCCCGAGGTCGGTGGCGCAGCCGAGCTGCTCGACGATCCACCACCGCCGCCACCGCCGCAGGACACTACAAGCAGCGCTGCCGCGATGCCCGCGCTCCACGTTCGTCCAGCCTTGCCGATGTGCGATTGCCGCATGCCCGTACCCCCAATGAACCACAGCCTACCGCGGTACGGGCACCGTCCGCACCTCCCTTGTCTGCCACCCTGTGGACTGCCTACCCTTTCAATCCATGGATGCATTACCCACCAGTTGGACTGCACTGGCTGCAGTCGTTTTCCTGCTCGGCGTGAAGCATGGTTTCGACGCTGATCACCTCGCCACCATCGACGGCCTGACGCGGGTCAACGCCCGCAGCCGCAAGGCCTTCGCACCCTATTGCGGGGCGCTGTTTTCTTTGGGTCACGGCGTGGTGGTCATGGCGATTGCGGTGATCGTCAGCCTCGTGGCCGGCCAGTGGCAGACACCCGCGTGGCTGCAAACGAGCGGCGTCTGGATCTCCATTACTTTCCTTGCCGCCCTTGGTATCGCCAACGTACATGCCGCTATCACCGCACCGGCCGATGAAATCGTCGCGCCTGTCGGCTTGAAAGCGCGCCTGCTCGGTCGTCTCGGACGTGCCGGTTCGCCCGGACTGATCGCCTTCGTGGGTGCGCTGTTTGCCCTGTCGTTCGACACCATCAGTCAAGCGGCCCTGTTCTCGCTTACTGCGCAGCAATTCGGTGGCCTCGGCCACGCCGTGATGCTCGGCGCATTGTTCACCGCCGGCATGCTGGTCACTGACGGCATCAACGGCGTGTGGATCTCGCGACTCATCGCCCGCGCCGACGAACTGGCCCGCATCGCCTCAAGAGTCATGAGTCTCGCAGTCGGTGGCGTCAGCCTGCTGATCGCTGCGTTTGCCCTCGCCAAACTGACGCTGCCCAACCTCGACGCCTGGTCGGAGGGCAAGGAGCTCTACTTCGGCGCCGCCGTGGTGCTCACGGTGCTGATGAGTTATCTCGCCGGCAAGCGGCTCGCTCGAGCCCCACTCGCTTGAGCGGCCGCGTCGAATCCATCGACGGACCCATCATCAGCACGGCGGATCTGCCCCGCCAGCGCGAATTGTTCGCCGACGTCATCGGCATGCAGGTCGTGGCGGACGCCGCGCTCGATGCCAAGGCCACTCAAGTCCTGTTTGGCGTGGCAGGACAAACCGCTCGCTTGATGTGCCTCGTCACGCCAGGCTCGGAACTCGGCGTATGGCTCGTACAGTTCTCACCGGGTTCTGCCGTCGTCATCCGCGAAGGCGGAGTGGGCGTGGCCTGCAACGCCCTAAAGATGATCGATTTCTTTACTGCAGATCGTCCTGCGGCGGTGGCGCGGCTGCGAGCCCATGGGTTCGAGCTGGTCTCGGAAGGGGCCCACGTCGATTTACCGGACGGGTCGCGCTTTCTCGAAGCCCATGCCAAGGGTCCGGATGGGGTGATGATCGCGGCGATCGAGCCCCAAAACGTCGATGCCGCACAGTTCGTCACACTGACCGATCGAGTCTTCAGCGAAGTGCAGAGCAGTTCGGGCCCGGTCAGCGACTTCGAGCCGGTGCGGCAGTTCTACGAAGAGGTGCTGGGCGTGCCGCTCGGCTTTCGCTACGAGTTCGCGAGCGAGTCCTTCTCGCGCATGGTCGGTGTCAGCCAAACGCTGCATATCCGGGCCAATAATTACGGCCGTGTCGTCGAAGACGTGATGCTCGGCATCATCCACTACGGGCTGCCCGAGGGCAGCTATGCCGACTTGCGCGAGCGCGCTCGGCCGCCCAATCGCGGTATCATCGGTGTGCGGCTGCGGGTCAGCGGACTCGAGTCACTCGTGGCGCGATGCCGCAGCGCCGGCATCGAGATCGCGGGTGAACCGCAGTCGGTCGACATCGCAGGCAGCGTGCGTCGCACTGCGATCATTCGCGCACCGCACGGCGTTTTCCACTGGCTCATCGAGCACTGAGGACCATGCAACGTAGGGATTTTCTCATCGCCGGATCGGCGATTTCTTTGTGCGCGGCCGCCCCGCTGCAAGCGCAGAACCCGGCTGTATTGCGTCGGGTCGTATCGAGCGAACTGACGTCTCTCGACCCGCAGCGCCCCACCGGTCAGGTCACCGCGGAGATGGCGGCCGAACTCTTCGCAGGCCTCGCGGTCACCGATGCCGCAGGACGGGTGGTGCCGGGCTGTGCGGAGTCATGGTCGACGAGTGCCGATGGACTCACCTGGACCTTTCGTCTGCGGCGCAATCTCAGTTGGTCCGATGGCAAGCCGCTCGCGGCCCGTGATTTTGTCTACACGCTGCGACGCTACCTGCAACCGGAAACTGGCGCCGCGCAAGCCGCGCGCCTCGACTCCATCGTCGGTGCGGTGGACGTGCGCTTCGGCCGCAAACCCGCCTCGACGCTCGGCGTCAGCGCGCCCGACCCCGCGACGCTCGTCATCCGTCTGCAACACCCGGATGTGGAGTTGCCGGTCAATCTCGTCACGGCCTACTGCGTGCCCGAGCACGTGATCTCGGTGCACGGTCGCGAGTGGGCCAAGCCCACGCTGATTGTCTGCAACGGCCCGTACCGACTCGAGTCCTGGGCGGCAGGCGCCAAAGATTTGAAGTTACGACGCAATCCGCGTTTCTACGCGGCCGCCGAGGTCGCCATCGAGCGCATCGAATGGCTCACCGGCTACGACGACAGCACGCGCCTGCGATTGTTCCGCCTCGGACAAGCGGATATCGCCTCGATCGAGGACATGGGCAATTACGCCGCGGCGCGCCGCGAGCTCGGCACGGCCCTGCGCAGTTCGCCGGAATGTGCGCTCGGAGCCATCGGTATCAATACCTCGCGCGCGCCCCTCGACAAAACGGATTTACGCCGCGCCCTCTCGCTCGCGGTGGATCGCGATGTACTGGTCGGCAAGGTCCGCGGACTCGGCGAGCAGCCGTGGCACAGCGTGCTACCACCCGGAATTCCCGGCTACCCAGCCTTGCGCAAACCCGGCGACAGCGCTGCCGCTATGGCACAGCGCATCGATACCGCTCGCACTCTCGTACGCCAGAGCATCGGTTCCGCCCGGCTCCGGCTCGGCATTGGTTTTCCGACGAGCCCCACCGGCCGCAAGATGTATCTGGCCGTTGCCGCCATGTGGAAACCCATCGGCGTGGATCTTGAACTGCTGCCGCTCGATGGCCGCGCCTACAGCGCGGCTCTGCAGCGCGGCGACTACGACCTCTTCAGTTATGCGGCCTTTGCGGTCGTGCCCTCGGCGTCCAACTTCCTGCTGCGCTTCGTCTCCGACTCCGCAGAGAACGTGACCCGCTATCGCAACGCGGCCTTCGACCGCGCCGTCACGGCGGCAGAACGTCAGTTGACCTTGGCCGCGCGCTACGCGGGTTATGGCGAGGCCGAAACCTTGTTGTTGCGCGATGTGCCGCTGATTCCGCTGTGGGCAGGCAACTCGCATCGCCTCATCGCGCGCCGCGTGCGCGGCTGGACGGACCACCCGGGGCACGCGCACCCGTCGCGATATCTCTCGCTGGCAGGATAAGCGGACGGGTTGAGCGGTCGGCTTTCGCGATCAGCTCGCCGGATCGACGGTCGCCACGACGAAGGTCAGCGGATCAATCCGCCGAGCCCCGGTGAAACGACCGCGATAGCCGACATCGTCGAGCTGGTCGATGCGCACCAAGGTGCGGGCGCGCGGGGCATGCACGAAACGCCCGTCGCCGAGGTAAATGCCGACATGCGAGTTCGGCGAGCCACGCGTGTTGAAGAACACGAGATCGCCCGCTCGGAGATCCTCTCTCGCGACCTCGATGCCCACCGTCGCCAACTGCCGCGACGTGCGTGGCAGCCTGACACCGAGCGTCTCACGGAACACGTGGTTGACGAGCCCGCTGCAATCGAACCCCTTGTCGGGGTGACTGCCGCCGAACCGGTAAGGGATGCCGATATAACCGAGGGCGCGATCGACCACCCCCTGCATCACCACGGCCTGTGCCGACAGGGCCAACTGCAGTCCCTGAACCACGCCCTGCTCCTCCTGCGTCTCGGCCGCAACGGGCCGTGCCATCCCAAGCCCCGAGAGGGCAATGAGGCCGACCACCAAGGCTCGGGCAGGGCGTTGCAGGGATGCGGGCAGCATGGCTCGGGTCTACTACACTCGAGGACGTTCCGGGGCGGGAAGTGTAGCCTCGCCCCGACCGGTTCGTACACCCTCCCCGAGCAGGAGATTCGCATGCGCCAATCCCGTTCCCGTGTGGCCATTCTCTGGGCCGCCATGCTGTGCTGTGCCGGCGGTCTGATGCCGGTCGGTTCCGCGCAGCCCGCCAACGTCGATCGTGGCTTCGACCCCGAGGTGTTTCGCCAATGGGTACAGATGCGCGTCGGCTCGGGCACCCCGGTGTACTGGTATGCGGTCGGCACGGTCTACAGCTCGCCAAGCGGCCAGCCGCTGATGCGCATGGAGGGCATCGACGCGGCCCGGCTCGACACCACCCAGTCCACCGCGAGCAAGGCACATCAGCTCTCGCGCAAGACCTTCGTGTACCGCGACTTGCAGAGCAACGCGATCCTGCGCGAGTGGCAAGGCAAACCCCTGCCGCCGATCAGTTACCCCTACCAGTACATCACCTACGAATTGCGGGACCGCAGCGTCGAGAGCTGGGTGGAGCAAGGCGCAGGAGCGCGGGTTCAACGCATCGGTCCGGGTACGGACATCATGGCGCGGCGCATCGGCGGAACGCTCGCCTTCTCCGCGCCGCTGTTTCTCGACTTCCCACTGCGAGACGGCACACGCAGTCAGGCGTTCGAGCATTACGATTTCTTCGATCAATCGGCGGCGAAGGGACTGCGGCATCCGTATCAGATCAGCTGGTTGCGCTTCGGTGATCTGCCTGCGGGACTCGGCAAGGGCGTGATGCATATGGTGTCGTGGCGGGTCGATCGGTTCGAGGACTTGCCACAAAGCATCCGCGAGTACGTGCAAAGCGAGGCAGCATTGTGGCGCGAACCGCCGCGTGATCTCGCCGAAATCCGGCGCTTGCAGCAACCCGCCGCACCCTGACGCGACACACCGCTCACTCCCGCATTGCCAATGCACACGAGCAGCGCAGCCGAGCGCAAGGCGCTGTGGCAGATCCACGCCTGTGTGCTGCTGTGGGGCTTTACGGCGATTCTCGGCAAACTGATTGCGCTGCCCGCGCTGGCGCTCGTGATCTGGCGCGTCGGCATCGTGGCAGCATCGCTCGCTGTCGTGCCCCGCGTATGGCGCGAGCTGCGCGCGCTCGGTGCGCGCAACGTCGCGCTATTCGCCGCCGTCAGTTGCGTCATCGCCGTGCACTGGCTCGCCTTCTTTGCTGCGATCAAGATCGCCAACGCCTCGGTAGCCGTCGCCTGTCTGGCGCTGAGTTCGATCTTTGCTGCCATCGTCGAGCCCCCGCTCACCGGTCGCCGTCACCAGGTTGATGAGTTGCTGCTGGGGGTGCTCGCACTGCCCGGTGCGTGGCTGCTGGTGGGCGGAGTACCAGACGCCATGCAGATCGGCGTGCTGATCGGCACTGCGGCGGCGTTCCTGACAGCGCTCTTCGCCGCGCTTAACAAACGCTACGTGACCCGCGGCGACCCTGCAGCGATCACATTTGTACAAATGGCGAGCGGCGGCCTTTTTCTCGCGCTGTTGGGCTCGCTCACTCTGGGTGTCGAGGCAACGTTGCAGCAACCGAGTCTGACGGATCTCGGCTGGCTGCTGTTGCTTGCGCTGCTGTGCACGCTGCTGCCCTTCCTGCTCTTTTTGCGTGCACTACGCCACATCACCGCGTTTACGACGCAACTGGCGCTCAATCTCGAGCCCGTTTACGCAATCGTCATCGCGGCCCTGCTCTTTCGCGAGTACGCCGAGCTCACACCGCGGTTTTACCTCGGCGTGGCATTGATTCTCGCCGTGGTCTTCGCGCAGCCCTACCTGCAACGCCGACTGCGTAACACCCCGCTGGATTCAATGCCCCGCTGACGTGCTGTGTCCCGCGGATGCGACTGCGGCATCTGCCTTGTGCATGCGCGGCAGCGAGGGCGCAAGCGCGCACTGCACGTTCACACCGTCGCGCTCGAGTGCGATCGATGCAGCGCGCGGCTCGGACTCGGTTTCGTACAGCGGCGCGTCCTCGCCGGGTTTCTGCAGCAGCAAGCGCAACTTGTCGTGCATACCGCGACCGGCGGCATCGGGCATCGGCGCGCGCAACAGCATCAACTGGCGCGGCCCGACTGAGGTTTTCACGGCCAAAGTCGCGCCACGATCGTAGGCCTGCCAGCGACGCTCGCCCTCGGCATCGCGCACGCGACAGTCGTAACCGCGTGCCCGGTACATCTTGATGTGGGTTTTATCCTTGCGCCCGATGAACTGATGGCCAGCCATTTCATTGAGATCGTAGTCCCAGAACACCTCGGGCGAGAGCACCCACTCGGCGTCAGCAATGAAACGCACATCGGTGCTGTTGACCATGTACGTGCAGGTACCCGGCCCCTGGGTGCGCCCGGCCGCTGTCTTGCCATCGAGCACACCGACGATCTGCTCGCCATCGCGGCGCCAGATGAAATCGCAGTTGATCTTCGCCGGATCGCGCATGCGAACCTTGGACCATAACTCCGGGCGCTCGTGCAGATCGACAAACGCGTCAGGATCAGCGGGTCCCTGGCCGTTGACCACAACCACGCCGCGCTGCTCGTCGATCCAGACTTTGTAGAGAATTTGCGAGCGATGCATCATCGGCGCATCACGCCCGCCCGGATTGATCTGGCCGTAGAAAACGACCTCGCCAATCTGCGGCGCATCGATGCGTTCGAAGATATGGTGCCAGTGCTCGTGCTCGCCCTCGGCGGGAACGCGATAGCGCCGCTCAAAATGCACTTGAGGATAGGAGTCCCAACCTCCCGGCAACCAGGCAATGAGATCGGCCAGAATCGCTTCAAGTTCCTGTCGCGACGGGTCGTGAGCAGGCCCGGCTGCGGCCCGCAGTCCGGACACGGCCATCACTACGCCCACCAACACCGCGGTGATCGCCTGCTGCCATCGTTTCATTGACTCGCCCCCCGTTTGCAAAATCGGCTCAGGCCTGTTGCGGCCACGAAGAATTCTGCGGACGGTGGCTGCGGGATACCAGCCGGACTTGCTACATTCGGGGTCCTTGATCACTTGCCGTTCACCCCTTGGAGGTTGGTCCGTGTATTTGCCAGCGCCTGCCATTGCGCCCTCCGCCGAGAGCGTCCACGCCTTTTGCGCCCGCGCCCAGCAGGCCAACCCGTCGCTTGAATTCGCCGCCGATAACGTCGAGATCCGCTGGATCGGGCTTGATGCCGAGAGCACCCTGCAGATCTTCGATCTGATTCGCACCGGCGACAAACGGGGCACCTTCACCCTTCCCTGGATCGTCGAACGCACGGGCTCACCGGTGCCTGCCGTCGGTCGACTGCTGGTGCTTATCGACATGGGCGGCAAGCCCGTATTGCTGACTCGAGTCGTACGGGTCGACCGCGCCGTGTTCGGCGCCGTCCGCGCCGAACACACGGTCATCGACGGCTCGCCTGTGCGTGACCCGGCAACCTGGGTGCCCTTACACACGTTCTACTGGAACAACCATCTGCAACCCTTCGGTCTTGAGGTATCGCCAGAGATGCCGTTCTGGATCGAGGAGTTCGAACTCGTGTACGACGGTGGCAACTAGGGGTATAACCAGCGTTACGAGGAGGGTTCACCATGTCTGTCACTGCTGAACGCACCGCCACACCGCCCGCACCACCCAAGAAGGGCTTGAAGGCCAAGCTCATCTCCTGGGCGATGAAAAAAATGATGGCCAGCGCCGGGGGCGGAGCTCCCGGTTCAGGCGGTGGCCCGCCGCCCTGGGTTAAGGCGATGCTGGCGGGGGGCGGAGCACCGCAAAGCATGGCTGCAATGCTCGCCACCTCGAGCGGCTTCGAAGGGCGGGAGAAAGTACTCGGCGAGGCCGTAGCCATGGCGATCCGCACGCTCAAGGACACGGCGCCCTATCCGCATGAAATGAACGATGCACTGGTCAATATGCACCTGACCTCAGTGCAGTTCGCCAAGACTCATGGCGTGCTCAACGATTACGTCGAGCACGATATCCGCACCATGCAACCGATGCTCGAACGCCTCAAGGGCATGATCGAAAAAACCGGCGAGAAGGAAATCGCGCTGGCCGGCATCTTCGATCGCACGGCCTGCCTCTACCAGCTCTGCCTCGATCTGAAAGTCGAACCCGGTAAACGGACCTTCACGTTTCCTTACTCGTACGTGCTCGCCGAGGCGAGGCGCTCCGGGCAATTCGATCTCAGCGATACCGAGATGCACGAGACCTGGCTGAAGCCGCGCCTGCTCGGCTATGCCGCAGCCATGGGCGTGCCCATCAGCGTGTCGGACATCGGCGCCGACAACAAGGTGACGGTGGCACTCGCCGCCTGAGTCTTGGCTCATGCGAGCGCCGAGCGCGCTCGGCGCGATGCAACGCTAGGCGACGAAGGCCTTGACGGCATCGCTCCAGGGCTCGGTCGCCTGATCGACGATGTCGACGTTGCCACCCTGCAGCTCGACGTAGGCCATGTCGGGGCGCATCTGCCGGGCACGTTGCGCCATCGGGTAGGCCATGTCCCCGGTGTTGGTGAGTATCAGCGTCGGGTGCTTCAACAACTTCAGCGTGCTGGCGTGATCGTAGCGGTAGGCGGCGTTGTGGCCGTACCAGAACGGTCCGTAACCCATGAATTTTTCAACCTGAATGCGCGTGATGTGCTTCGGGTCGGCATCAGGGCCGTAGAACTTCGAGCGCTTGACGAAACTCTCCGACAGGTGAGTGCCATCCGCGCGGTACTCGAAGTCGATTTCCGTCTTCTGCAGATCGGCAAGAAACATCGCCCGCTCGGACTCGGTAATGGGGAACGGGCCATTCAGAATCACCCGCCGCACGCGCGCTGGATACTGCAGCGCGACCTCGGTGGCGAGCAGCGCACCGGTGTGATGACCGAGCACATCGGCCTGCCGAATGCGCAGATGGTCGAGTACCGCCGCGATCGAGCTTGCCCAATCGGCGACCTTAGGCACGAACGGCGTCGGGTCCGACATGCCGAAGCCCGGCATGTCGATGCCGATCGCACGAACCCCGCGTTGCTTCAAAGGACCGTACACCGCGTCGAATTGCCGATGGGACATCGGTGCCTGATGCAGCAGCAGCAAGGGCATCGCACTCGCGCCCTGATTGTCGTGGTAGTGCACCTGACCGTGCGGACCGCGGGCATAACCGCGCTCACCGCCCGGCCGGGGCAGGTTGGCCTCCGCGGGGGCGGCTGCAATAAGCGGCGCGAGCCCAGCAACCGCGGCTGTCTGCAATACGTCACGCCGCGATACTCGCTTGTCGTTCATGTCCGATCCTTTCATTTCCGATCCTCCGCCGCGCAGTTCCTGCGCATCGACCTGCAGCCCGCAACCGGCAAAGCGGCCGTTCAACACGTACGACGGGTAGCCGAGCAGCCCGGCCAGTCGTCCGTAGATTGCCGACTCGCGGATCAATTGCGCGGCGCGGCAAGGATTCTTGGGTGAGGCGTAGGAGCCCTCGAGATACAGATAGCCGACGACGAACATGGCCTGCGGATATTTCTGTGCCGCGGCACGCTCGATGAAGGGCAACGCTTCGGTAACCTTTCCCGCGTAGGTGAGTGAACGCGCGAGCTGATAGCCGATGCGCGGGTTGTTCGGATCTTTGGCGAGATCTGCCCGACAGACACGAATGGCCGTGTCGAGATTCATCTCGCGCGAGGTGCGACCCGGGACCACTTTGTTCGGGTCGTCCGGGTGTGCGGCCTCACGGTCGCAGTCGGTCACGCTCTGCGAATAGGGCGACGGATCGAAGGTCTGCCACTCGATCGCCTGCGCCATCGACGACGACACGCCGATCAGTACGCCCATCACACCCGCCACACCCAGCTTGAACACGGTCATTTGAAAAACCCCTCTTCGTCGAGTTGCGCCCAGATTTTTTGCACCACCGCTCCGCCTTGCGCCAGCAGAGTCGCTTCGTCATCGACCCGCAGCACTCCGTCGAACACCTTGAAAGCGCCATCAATCAACACGTGCCGCACCATCAGGCCATTGGCATAGAGCAGATGGTAGAGCGGCTCGGGCGGCAATGCGCCCGTGCCCGCCAGCAGTCCGGACACATCGATCGAGACGAGATCCGCTTTCGCTCCGACTGCAATGCGTCCGATATCGTCACGGCCAAGACCGCGGGCGGCATCGACCGTCGCCGCCTCCACAGCGCGCTGGATGCTCGGCCGTTGCAGTGGCACGGGTGAACTGCGACGCAGCAAGGACCAGCGCGCCTCGCCTTTGAGCACCGCGAGCTTGAGATTCTCGACGTAGTCGTTCGAATGGGTGTCGATGCCGATATTCGTGTTCACGCCCGCCGCGAGCATCTCCGGCCACGGTTGAGTGAACCCGCTCGCACCGCCTGCTGAGGGACAGGTGCAATAGGTGAACGTGCCGCGACGCAGCAGCGGCGCATCCACCGCCGGGTCCGCACTCGACATGTGCGCCGCGAATACGCGCTGCGCAAACACGCCGAGCGAGTCCAGCCACTGCACCGGCCGCTGCTGCCACAAACGCTGCACGGCCTCGACCTCGCGTGCGCCCTGGCAGAGGTGCAAATGCAACCCGTGACCGAGTTCAGCAGCCGCAGCGAGCGTTGCGGCAATGGTCTCTGGCGTATGTGTGTCGCTCGCATGCATCGCCATTTGCGGGCGGATCAAGCCATCGTCGGCGCCGTTGATCTGGCGCGCGTAACTCAGCGCGGCTGCGATCTCCGCCAGAGTATCCGGCACCGAATCACGCAATACCGAATCGCTCTCGCGTTGCCAGATCGGAAACAATCGCCCGACGCCCGGCACCATGGCCGAGGGGTACGCACGCACCCCCCAGCGCCGAGCCACACGCACGTAACTTTGCATCTGTCGTAACGACAGGGCCATGTCGAGTTGCGTGGTGCAGCCCGAACGCAGCAGTTCGGCGAGGTTCAGGGCGGTTAAGGCATCGAGGGCATCATCATCCAGCGTCTCGGCGAGTTCGAGCGCCCGCGCGTAGGAGCGGCGACCTTCGAAGATGCCGCGCGTAACCGTGCCTCCGGCCACGTGGGTGTGCCCGGAGATAAACCCGGGAAGCACCAGATGAGTCCGCGCGTCCACCCGCGGCAACATGGAGCGCAGCGCGCCGGCATGCACGGCCGCAATGCGATCGCCATCGATCACGATCGACACGTCACGCTGCAGCGCAAAGCCTTGGCCATCGTGCAGCAGTGCCCAGCCCGCATCGATAATGCAGCGCCGATCCGGCAATGCCGCAGGTGCGGTACCCCTTTCTTCGCTGCGCGTCGGTGCCGAGGCGCCCAACACGGAACCGGCCAGCAGGCCCCGCAGCAGGCCTCGTCGGTCCGTTGCGGGCGGCACACTCACGCCGGCGGTCGCCCGGGCGGCCAGACGAGGCTCGATTCGGCTCGGCGCGACCGAACGAAGGGGAACAGCATCTGCGTGTACCACTTCTCGTGACCGTGCGCGCGATCATCTGCAAGACCGAACGCCGGCGGGTAGCGACGCGTGATCCGCGCCGTGCCAAAGAGCACGTCCCAAAGAAAAAGCAGGTTGCCGAAGTTGCCGGAGTAGTGGCCGACGCCATCATCCTGCGACAAGGCGTGATGTGCCCAGTGGGTGGCGGGTGTCGAAATGGTGCGCTCGAGCACCCACATCACCGGTCGAAGCGCCCGGATGCGGTAGAGCGGCGCATCCCAGGGCAGGCTGCAGTGCGCACCGGCAATGACGGCCAACTTCACCATGATGTAACCGACATACACCCAGCTGAAACCCAAAAAACTGAACACTGCGCTCAACCAAAGTCCCGGCATCATCGCGTAGTACAACGCATTGTTGCGGTAGACGACACGCACGCTCATGTATGAGGCGCTGTGATGCGCCCGATGCAGCGGCCACAGCACGCTCGTGTGCGACAAGCGATGCCAAAAGTACTGGGTGAGATCGTCGACTACGAGCAGCGTCAGCACCATGGCCCACCACGGCCAATGCGAGAGCGCCCCCGCCTGCTCCGGCATGAAGGCCTGGCACAGCGCAACAGCGACGATCGACACGCCGCCCGACACCAGCGGAAACATCATCATCACCGCCACATCGAGACGGTTGTCCTCCCGATCCGCCGCTGCGGTGAAAAACCGGCCGCGTGCAAGCTCCAGCAGCGCGTAGAACAGCAAGATGCCGACGACGACCAGACTTTGAAACTGAAGTGGCGTCATGTCATGGAGCAGGCGGCAGCCGCCGCGTTACGCGCAACTCCGCGTCCATGCGCCCCTCGAGAAAATTGCGCACATCGGGGATCACGATGCCGGGGTTTTCCATGTAGACGTAGTGCCCATAGCGAGGATATTTCTTTTTGATCGAAGGCGCCTGTGTCAACCAAAGTTGGAAAACGTCGGCCTCGAGGTGCGCCACGGTGATGTTACCCATGCCCCAAAGAATCAGCGTGGGCGCGCGAATCTGTCCGAGCACGGCCTCGGGATCGCCCGTGCGGAAATTGCGCATGTAGATCGCCGACTCCTCGACGAGCCCCGATCGTCGATTGAGGTCAAACACGCGCTCGACGATGTCGGCGGGCGGCGGCTGGCCACCGGTGAACTGCCCGGTCAGCGTTGTTTTCCAGTAGCCACGAGATTTGTACTTGCCTTGCAGCCACCGGCTGAATGCCGTGCCCCGCTCCCGGTTCGGGTCTGTCACCGCCGTGCGCGGCATGCCCGCAGCATTGATCAGGATCAGCCGGGTCACCGCCTCGGGCTTGGCCGCCGCCTGACGAAAACCGACGATGGCGCCAGAGGACGTCGCAATGATCGAATAGGTGCTCACGCCGAGTTTGGTGAGCAACCCGTTCATCAACTCCGCGCTTCGCTCCATCGAGTAGCGGCGCTGCGGGTCGGGACCCGTCAGCCCCGCGAGCGGAAAATCGAAACGGATGACGCGATGATCGCGGGCGAGGTCTGCAGCCACGGCGTCCCAGCTGTGCAGGCTCATGTACGACGCGTGCAGCATTACCACCGCGGGGCCCGTGCCCTCGTCCTTGTAGTGCATGCGCACACCGTCGATCTCCGCGAAAAGCGAGGTCGGTGTCACGTATCGGGATTCGAGCGTGGCCAACGGCACTGACGGTGTGCCGAGCGCCCACGCCGCACCCGCCGGAGTACCGAGCAGCATCACCCACATCACCACCGACAGTAGCCGGCCGCTACGAAACGGCGATTGCCACGATTTCATTCCTGACTCCCTTTGACGCTGTCTGTCCGCCCGACGAAGGTCGCGAGCTCCTGATTGAATCGCGCCGGGTGCTCAATGAACGCCGAGTGCCCCGTCTGCTCGAAGATCCGCACGGTGATGTTGGATCGTGACGCCAACGAGCTCGCAATCGCGTCGGCCGGTAAACTCAGATCCTGCCGGCCGAGAATCATCAGCACCGGTAACTGCAGGCGCGGCGTGAGATCGGTGTTATCGAGTCGCTTGCCCCACATGGCATTACGCACATACGCCGGCATCATGACATTGGCATAGGTGCCGCGATCGACGGTGGCGGGCGCGGGCGGCTCCACGGACATCATCTTCATGAACGTACGCGCACCGTCGATGGCGAGGTCAAGATCACCGGTGAATGCAGGCGGTTGACCGACGGGGCGCGACAGCAGACCGCCGTGACTGCCCGTCATCATCACCCCGGCGACTGCGGCCTCGCCGTATTCACGAACATAGTCCATGGCGACGAAACCGCCAAAAGACCAACCGACGAGCATCGGCCGCGTCACACCGAGTTCCTCGACGACGCGACGTACGTCACGGGCCCAGGGCAAATGACCTGCGTAGGCGGCCTTATCCCAGGGCTTGCCCGATGCACCGTGTCCACGCAGGTCTACGGCAATCAGTCGATACTTGGCACGGAGCGCCGCATCGTCGAGTTGCGGATGCCAACTGAGGTAACTCTGCGTGTAGCCGTGCAGAAAAATGATGGCGGACCCCGTAGGGTTACCGGTCTCCACCACGTTGAGCGGCACGCCATCGGTGGCCGTCACGTAGCGAAAGACGAATCCTGCCGACGCGCTGGGCGCAGCGGGCTCCGCGGCAACCGATGCAAGCGGGGCCAGACCCAGCAGCAACAAAGATATGAGCACATTACGCAACATGGTCACCTCATCGATCGAAACGGGCTGCGGCGACATCGAGCGCAGCAATGGGATCGGCGGCAATCTTCGGCGCGACGGCCGCAAGCTGCTCGCGCCAACGCGACGGTAGCTCCGCGTAGCGCCTAACCTTGCGGCCGGTCAGGCGTGAGGTCAAATTGCCCGCACGATCACCCATGTTCATCCAGCGTTGCCAGCCTGTGACTTCGGCGAAGAATACCGTCGCCTCACCCACCGTTACCGCCGGGTCGGTCAGATTGGCGAGACTGCCGTGATAAACGGCGATATCGTTGACCTCGAAGGGCGTAGCACGACCGGGCGTAAACACGCGCGCCACCGACTCATCGCGTTGAAACACATCGTCACCGACAATCACCGGCGCATGCATGGTCGCGGTGGCCTGCAACGGCGTGCCCCCAATTTCGGTCGGCAAGACACGCGAATTGTCGGCTCGGTAGCGCACCACGGTAGGACCGACCGGCGCAAAACGGATAGGGATCATTTCGTCCGTGTAGGGGTTTCGCCATTGCGTCAGGGGCTCCCCCGTCTGCAAATCGCAGATAATGATCAGTTCCAGTTGCGTGACGTCGAAACCGCCATCTTCCCGGTGACGCACGCGCTGCACGGTGCCGATGCTGCTCGTATAAAGCGGCGTCAAGGTCGTGCCCACCTGCCCGATCTTCGGCCCCTGCAGCCACCAGAACAGCAGCCCATCGTCGGTGCGAAGGTGCAGCTTGCGGTACAGCATGCGCGGATCGGGCGTCGACGTAGACGGCGAGGCCGAGCGCGCCGCATCGACTGATGCCTGGGCTGCTGAACCCACCGCGCCCGCCGCTACCGCGCCGATCGCACCGCCCACTACGTCACGTCTATTGAGGCGTACCCTGGTCATCGCCACTCTCCCTGCACATCCACCAGCACATAGGTCTGGCGTAAATTCTTTGATCGCAGTTGCACCGGCAAGCAATCCTCGCCGCCCGCCCAAACCTCGAAATCATCGACACCGGGCACATCGATGCGGATATGCCGGGTAATAAACTGCCCGGCCGGCACCGCGAGGGTCTCTTCGCCGAGATCGTGGATGCGCGAATAGCCCTCACCGAGACGGATCAGTGTCGGCCCGGAGGCGCCATTGGCACGCGTCGAATTGGTGAAGGTCGCGAGCGCAAATCGCTCCATTGGTCCGGTATATCGACGCAAACGGGCCACGACCCAGGCATCGCCGTGCAAGGCGTGGGTGCCAAAGGACTCGATGTCTTCGTCGAGTTCGAAGCGCTGCGAGACCCGCCCGTCGCGCGAGGTGAGTCCCTCGCACTGGGCGGTACGGGTCGTGAAGTTGAACCACGAGGTCCCGAGCAACTGTCCGTCTATTGAAAAACTCGCGGCCCATCTCGCCGATGCCATCGGTGAGATACAGCATCTTGCCGTGGTAATGCCGATGCAGGGGACCGCTCACGAGGGTTTGCGCTCCCGCATGAAGCGAATCATGCTGGGCTCGCTCTTGCGCACCTCGGTGGGCGGCTGCAGGAACTCCGGCAGACGCTCGCGCACGATGCCGAGGATCTGGGCCGGCACGTTCTCGGCACGCAGCGCGCTGCCGGTCATCGCGCTATAGAGGCAATGCCCCGGATGCGCGCCCATCAGCATCCACGGCTGCCACGGTCGCACGTGCACCCAATGTCCCGAGTACTCCACGCTGTCGAGCCGCGGATCAACGAGATCATCGTACCGCGCGTTGTAACTCATGCAATCGGAGACCTGGATGCGTGGCCCGCTGCTCTCCCGCTTCCAGACTGCAGGATCCAGCGGGTTGTTGGCCCAAAAGTGGGTGCGTTGCTCAAGCATGACGCGATCCCCCGCGCGCTTCCACGGCAACACGAAGGGTCGCTCCACAGGCGCGTCGTTCTGCACGCGATCATAGAACCGTTCCTCCTTGACCACCGGCAGTATCCAGCGGTTCACCGCGGGATTGGCGATGTGGAACGGCTCAACGTACTCGTTGGTGTAGGGGTTAAGCCATCGATCGAGCACGGCACCGGTACCGAGATCGGTGAAGAAGCCGCACTCCTTCTGCAACAGCTGATAACCCCCCTGCTCCGGAACCGCGCGCAGCCGCTGCGTGCTCATGCCGATGACGCCCACGAGCTCGCGCACCGCCTGCCCGGGCACCACACCCATCAGCACGCCGCTGTACCAGCCATGCTTGTGTCCATCGGCAGCGAGCGTGGCGGACATCTTGGCCATTGCCCGCACGTTTCCCTGCGCGGTGCGCAGATCAAGCGCACCCGGCGCAGCGCCGGGCACGCCCCCGGAGGCGACCATAGCGGCCGCCTCGGCCAGCACCGGTGACTGCAATAGCGCAGCGAAGCCCACGCCTTGCAAGAGGCTGCGTCGATCGATCATGTGCGCTCACTCCCCTTGAGCAAATCCGGATGTTCGCGCTCGATGCGCGCGCGCAAACTGCTCGGTACTGCCTCGCGATCCTCGAGTCGACACTTGATGCCGACGAGTCGCATGTCCTGCACGCCCGCGCGACCGCCCATCTGCAACCAATCTACGAACGTGTTGAGGGTCGTGTAGTTGAACTGGCAGTCGACCCACTCGTTGGCAGGGCGCTGCAGGTTGCGCCGTAACGTCGTGAAGGTCGCAAGCGAGTTGGCGAAGCGCACGGGACGAGCCGGGCGATCCGCCGTCGCTGCCGTAGCGCCCATGCGCACGTACAAATCTTCGGTTAAAGCCACGGTTCCCGCGACCTCCCCGAGGCGCGTGATTTCGCCGCGAAAGTCGATGCCGGGTGGCAGTTCGCGACCGGGGATAATTCCGTTGCGGCTAAAGCGCAGCGTCTGCGGCGAGCGATAGTGTTTCGGCACCACGTTTTGGCCGATGAAAGGATTGAACAGGGAGGAGGCGACTTCACCCGTCTGCGGATCGCAGTAATAGCCGGCCTCATCGAGCGTCCAGAGATAACTGCCGTCAGGCTGCGCGACCGCAAACGAGCGACTCAAGCCCTCGATGCGCGCCAGCGTCCGCGCCACTTCGCCCTCGGGCTTGACGACCAGCACACCGGAATACACCCAAAGCACGGGCCTACCCTCCGGCGAAGTGCGCAGCCGCATGAAGTCCGCGAAGACCTCCGCAGGCACGATTGACGGCTCTGAAGCAGCCGGTGCGCTTGACGCTGCAGAACCCGCCGCGTGCGCCATGCCGCCCGACACCGCGAGCAGCCCGAGGCCGGCCAAGGCCTCACGTCTGGACCATGCAGTGGCTTCGCTCATTTGACCCCCTTGAGCAACAGGAGGACAGGGTAACGTCGCCAAGGACAAGACGCATCGGCTTGCGTTATGTTCAGGGCTCATTTTTCGAGGGGGTTCACATGTCGGACATGGGTATTTCGCGTCGCTCAGTACTCGGCGCCTCGGTCGCCATAGGCGGATCGATGGCCGCCTCGATGATCTCGCCTGCCGTGGCTGCCACATCGAGTGGAGTGTCGGCACTGCAACTGGAGGACCCCAAAGCGCGGGCCCGCCTGCTCGCCAAACTCAAGGGCTCGATTGCCGAAGAGACGGTCTACACCTTCACACGACTGCACCTGTACCTGTGGCTCAATGACGGCAATCTGAAGCCCATGCTGACCATGCAGAACCTCGCCGCGGGATCGTGGTCTCCGCTGCCGAACGGCAACTACAAGTGCCTGGTGCGCGAGGTGGGCGCCTACACCGCCTTCGACACCGATGAGCTCGTCGATCATTGGGTCAATCCCGTCACCGGCGAGAAGCGTGAGATCTGGCAATTCGCCGGCGGCCCGCTTTCGGTGGAAATCGGTCCCGACGGCATCGTCACCGGACCTGAGGCGACTCTCAAACCCAAGGACATGCGCATCGACGTGATCGCCGGCAAGGTGCTCGCACCCAACCAGTCGTCCTTTTCGTTCCCTAATCCGTTCAAAGAAGACAAGTGGCCGAAGGAAGCCGGCGGCCCCATGTTCTACTGGGACTCGCATTACTTTTTTGCCGCTGACCTACGCGACATCCAGGATCCTGGCAAATCGAGTGCCCTGTCGACGGTGCAGTTCCAGAACCTGGTCAGCTTTCACCCCTGGCTCGGCATGGGCAAAACACCGGGGCGCACCTGGGGCAAAGGCCTCGGCACGAAGCTGCGCAGCCTCGACGATCTGCCGCGCGGTGCCCGCTTGGCGCTCGAAAAGAAAACACCGGAAATCTTTGATCTGAAGTCGTGGACAAAACCGCGCATCGACTTCGCCGAGTACATGGCCAAGTACGGGCCGGGGCAGCCCATCATGGGGCGCTGAGTTCGAAGAACTCGAGAACCGCACCCTCAGGCGAGCTCACACTCAGCGAACGCACGCGACCGTACGGCGCCAGTTGCCGTACGGTCGCTTCTTGCAGCAGCGGCCAGTTCGCCGCGCGCAGCCGCTCCTCGATAAGTGCGAGACGGCTCACCGGAAAGCGCAGCGCCGTGATGCCGAGCGTAGGTGCCGGATCGGTCGGCAAGGCACGCCCCTCGATACCATTGAATCGCACCACCTCAATTTGCGTGGGTCCGTTCTTGACCGGCGCCACGATCATGTAATCGAGCACGACCTCGCCTGCGAGGTTGGCCGGCATGCCGAAATTGTTGGCGACACCGGGCGCACCGCGATAACGCCCCTCGTTCAGGACCTCGAATTTCAAAATGTCTACATAAAAGCGCCGAGCGGCAGCCGGGTCGCGCACGATCTGCATCGCATTGAACGGACGACGCAGCCCACGCAGATCCGGCGCATCGGGCAACCGTGGCGCGCGTCGTTCATAGATAGAGACGTTGACACCCTCGGGCCCGCGCAAGATGACATTGGCGAGCCGCACCCCTGCGAAATCCAGTTCCACCGGCGCGTTCCAGGCGCCCCAACCGAGCGATTCAGCCTTTCGCCAGCGACCCTCGGCATCATTGGAACGCGTCATCACGCTGAAGTGTCCGCCCGTATCCCAGGGTTGAGCCGAGGCGCGCACGGACCGTGCGGAGGTTCCTGCAGCCGATGCGCGTGCCTCGATCACCCGCAGCACCCCCGGTTGACCGGAAGCATCGCCGACGCGCCACTCGCGCGCCGCGCTGGCGGCGGCCCCTGCAGCCGTGTCAGCCGCGGGCAGGGCTTCAATCTGCCAACCGGCGACCTGCTCGGCCAACTGCAGTACGGCTTCTGGCTGCCGCACCGTGATGACAGCCTCCAGCCAGCCGCGATCGAGCGCCTCCGTGTAGCCGGCAACGGGCGAGGTCCCCACAGGGGTCGGCGGCGCGGACGCAGGGCCAGCGATCAGCGCCGACCCGCAACCGCTGAGCAGTAGCGCGGCAATGGTGTTGCGACGTGTCATCGATCTGCAGAGTGTACGGCCTTTGCCGAACGCCGGGCCATGTGGGCATGATGCCGGCCGTGAATCTGCCCAATGCCCTGTCGATCTTTCGGTTCTTTGGCTCGCCCCTGCTGTTCGTCTTCGATACGCAGACGAACCAGACCGCGCTGCTCACGTGGTTTGCGCTGCTGGGGCTCAGTGATTTTCTGGACGGATGGCTGGCCCGTCGCTGGCAACAGACGAGCGAGCGCGGCGCCATGCTCGATGGAGTCGCTGATCTCGTGTTTTACCCTTGCGCCGCGTTGCTGCTGTATCAGTGGTTCCCGGCGGTCGTGAGGGCCAACCTCGCCTTCATCGCGCTGGCCATCGGTATGCTGGGTCTGATGCTCGCCGTGTCGTGGTTCAAATGCGGTCGGTTGATTTTGCTCCATACCCACCTGAACCGTACCGCCGCCGTGGGTGTGGTGCTCGTGGTGTTCGCTTCGTTCGTGATCGATACGAGCTGGTTGCTGCGCGCCACCGCCCTGCTCTACACGCTGGGCTTTATCGAGGGCATCGTGATTTTCCTGCGCTACGGCGCGGTGCCTGCCGACACGCGCAGCCTGTTTGCCATCACCGAAAATCCGCCGCCGAGTGCCGCTCACGCACCTGCAGTTCTTCGGGCCCCCAGGTCCGATTGACCCGCTGCCCGCGCTGCACGGCCGGTCGCTCGCGCAGCTCGCTCGCCCAGCGCACCACGTGGCGATAGCTTGCCACCTCGAGAAACTCTGCAGCGTTGTACAGGTTGTTGAGCACGAGACCCCCGTACCACGGGAATACCGCCATATCGGCAATGCTGTACTCCTCGCCCGCCACATAGCGACGGGTCGCCAGATTACGATCGAGCACATCGAGTTGGCGCTTGACCTCAAGCGCGAACCGATCGATCGGGTATTCCCATTTCTGCGGCGCGTAGGCATAGAAGTGTCCGAAGCCGCCGCCCAGATACGGCGTACTGCCCATCTGCCAGAAGAGCCACGACAAACACTCGGCGCGTGCTGCGGCCTCGCGCGGCAGAAAGGCACCGAATTTTTCGGCCAGATAAACGAGGATGGATCCGGACTCGAACACCCGCGTCGATGGTGAGGTGCTGAGATCGAGCAGTGCCGGGATCTTCGAATTCGGGTTCACCGCGACGAAGCCACTGCCGAATTGATCGCCCTCACCGATGTTGATGAGCCAGGCATCGTACTCGGCACCGGAGTGTCCCGCAGCAAGCAGCTCTTCGAGCATCACCGTAACCTTGACGCCGTTGGGCGTGCCCAGCGAATACAACTGCAAGGGGTTGCGGCCGCGCGGCAATTCCTTGTCGTGGGTAGACCCGGCCGTCGGACGGTTGATGTTGGCGAACTTGCCGCCGTTGGTTCGATTCCAAACCCAAACTTTGGGTGGTGTGTACTCGGTGCTCATGCGCTACATACCCTCGCCTGAAGACGGCTGACTCGTAGACGGAGTGATGTTACCAAGCAAATGGTCAATAATCGGCCGATGTCAGACTCTGTCGCGATCCATTACCGGACCTGCCACCTGTGCGAGGCGATGTGCGGAGTGGAAATCCGCCATCGCGGTCGCGAAATTGTTTCGATCCGTGGCGATGAAGCTGATCCATTCAGCCGCGGGCATATCTGCCCGAAAGCACTGGCGCTGAAAGACGTACACGAGGATCCCGACCGACTGCGTCGACCGGTGCGACGCGAAGGCGATACCTGGCGAGAGATCTCCTGGGATGAAGCGCTCGACGAAGCCGCCGAGCGGCTGCTCGCCATTCAGCGTGAATACGGTTCGGAAGCCGTCGGCAGTTACATCGGCAACCCGCAGGTACACAGTTACACCGGCCTGATGGGCGGAGCGCGGCTGCTGCGCGCACTGCGCAGTCGAAATCGGTACTCGGCCACCTCGGTCGACCAGTTGCCGCATCACCTGGTGTCATGGTTGCTGTACGGCCACCAGCTGATGATCCCGATCCCGGATATCGATCGCACGCAATTTCTGCTGGTGCTCGGTGCCAATCCCGTGGTCTCGAATGGCAGTCTGATGACGGCGCCGGATGTGGCGCGGCGGCTGAAGGCCTTGCGCACGCGTGGCGGCAGACTGGTAGTCGTTGATCCGCGGCGCTCGGAAACGGCGGACATGGCCGATACCCATTTGTTCGTCACGCCAGGGACCGACGCACTGCTGCTACTCGCGCTGCTGCAGGTGATCTTTGCCGAAAATCTCGCTGCCCCCGGCCGCCTTGCCACCTCGCTCGACGGTCTCGATGAACTGCGTGCGATCTGTGCGGAGTGGCCACCCGAACGCGTGGCCGGCCCTACTGGTGTCGAGGCCACACGCATCCGCCAACTTGCGCGTGACTTTGCTGGCTCGCCGGCTGCCGTTTGCTACGGACGAATGGGGGTATCAACGCAGGCCTTCGGCGCGCTGTCACAGTGGTTGATCCAAGTGCTCAACATTGTCACGGGCAACCTCGATCGCGAAGGGGGCGCACTCTTTACCTCACCCGCGCTGGATACGCGTCGTAGCGGCGTCGGCTTCGGCACACCCGGGTCTTTCGCCAAGCGCCGGACCCGCGTTCGTGGACTGCCGGAATTCAGCGGCGAGTACCCGGTCGCGGCGCTGGCCGAAGAAATCCTGACTCCGGGCAAAGGCCAAATCCGTGGTCTTGTCACCGCGGCGGGAAATCCGGTGCTCTCGACACCCAACGGCAACCAGTTGGCGGCAGCGTTGCCGCAGCTCGAGTTCATGCTGTCGATCGACTTCTACATCAACGAAACCACGCGCCATGCGCATCTCATCCTGCCGCCGACCTTCGCGCTCGAGCGGGACCATTTCGATCTCGTATTCCACATGCTCGCGATCCGCAACACAGTCAAATACTGTGAGCCATTGTTCCCGCGGCAAGCTGATCAACGCCACGATTGGGAAATCTGCGAAGCGCTCGCCTCGCGGCTCGAGTCTCTCGACCCTGCGCGCCGTCCTGCTGCGCTCACGCGCCTGGCAACACGGTGGTTGACGCCCAAACGCACCATCGCGCTCGGCATCCGCACAGGCGAACGAGGCGCCGGGTGGAATCCGCTCTCGGGCGGCCTCACGCTCAGCCGCATTGTCCGCGAACCGCATGGCATCGACCTCGGGCCGTTGCAACCCTCGTTACCGCAGCGACTCTGGACCCCAAACAAACGCATCGACCTCGTGCCGACGCTGCTACGTCAGGATTTGAGCCGGCTC
>RGWK01000300.1 GCA_010029775.1 Gammaproteobacteria bacterium | reverse complement strand
GCAGCGCATGCATTTCGCTGGCGAGCACCTGCGGCGCGTCGAGTTCGGCATGGAGGCCGCAGCGGAAAGTGCCGATCGCGCAGCGGTAGCGATCCTCGCCCAGATATGAGACATAATTCTTTGTCGGTGATCTTTGTCTGAACTTCGTCCACGTGCGCGGTGTATACCGAGGAGCAACCATGGATCGTCCCGCCAAAAACCCACTCGATCGCAGAACGCTGCTGGTTGGCGGTATCGCCGCTGCCATGTGGCACCCGTCTGCCCGCCCGCAGTCTGCCAGCGGCGGTCTTGCCACCTTGCGCAACCGCTTGCCGATTGTCTGCAGGCATGAAGGCGTTTGGGAAGGCGTTTACCGCCGCTACGATGGCGCCGGCAAGCCACTAGGCGAGCATCGCTCACGCGTCGTCATTCGGTTTCGTGAAGATCCGAAAGGCGGAGCAGAGTTGCTGCAGCAGAGCAACTACTACTTCTATCCGGACGGTCGCCGTGAGGCGATCGAAACGCTCGGCAGCTTCGATGGCCGACGCCTAAACTTCTACAGCGACCGGGTCGACGGCTGGACCATGGACGACACCACGGACCCGAAGCAGGCGACGGCGATCCTTGCCATGACCTTCAAAAAAGACGTCGGCTGGTACACCAAGGGGGTCGACGTCTACGAACTCATCAATATTTCCGCAGATGGGAAATTCCGCTCGCGGATGTCGCAGCACTTGAAGAATGGGCAGGCGCTGACTCGCACGCTCATCGACGAGCGGCTGCGCACGCCTGACTGGCGCAGCGAAACCGACTGGCAAGAGCTCCCGTTCGAGAGCTGAGGGTCGGGCATGACGGGCGTTTCAAAGAAAACTTCAGGCAAGAGTTCATGGCGTCGTGGACTGCTCATGCTGCTGGCGACGCTGCCTGCGCTCGCTCTGCCGACGGCTCTGTCCGCCGATGATCCGGCGGCGCAAGTCAGCAGGATCGCCGCGCTATGGAGCGGCAATTTCGACAACCATCGCCAGGTTGAGGGGAACCTCGCCCGCGGCGGCGTGCCGGCACCGGAACTTACCCGCGAGCGGCGGCGCCTCAAGGTGGTGCCGATCAGCATGCCTGAGCTTGGAACAACGGTTCTCTTTTTGGAGGAATATCGGGAGACGAATCCGGGTGTCGCGCACCGGCAGCGCGTGGTCGCGCTGTCGTGGGACGGTACGCGCGCTCAGGTGCGTGCCGAGCAATGGTTCTTTGCCGATCCGCCCACCTACGATCGCGCGCCCGCCGACCCCGCGACGGTGCAGGCGCTGCCGCGCCAACGCTTCCGCCACGAAGCCACTTGCGACCTCTATTTCACCCGGGAGGATCGCTGGACCCGCTGGCGCGGCAGTATGGACCCGATGACCTGCAAGTATCCGCAGGGCGCCGACGGCATCGTGTATGCCGAATTCGATATGCTGCTGAGGGATGACGGACTTTGGTACCGGGACCGCAGCATTCGCACACGCGATGGCAGCATCCGCGGCGAGATCGACGGCTTCAGCTGGTTGCTGTTCGACCGGCTTGGCGGCGGTCTGCCGACTGCCGCAGTCGAGGACGACTGAACTTGTGTCTCGCTACCCCGTGACCCGCAGATGCGCGATTCAGCACGTTGGGATAGGCCGCGTTTGCGCGCAGCGCAGTGTCGATTGCCCGCTGCTGAGTGTCCGCATCGGGCGTCTCCAGCAGCCCAGGTACGCGGTTGCGGACCATCTGGTAAACCAGTGCTCGAGCCGGAGCGGGTACCAGCCGATCACCCCAAGGATCATCGAGGATTCGGTGCGGGGGCAAGCGGTGTGCGGTTCATGACGAGGATGTACGGTCTGGCGGCGTTGTTGGTGGCGGCGCTCTTGAGTGGTGAGGGGGTGCTCCACGCTGCGCCTGAAGGACCAATTGCGGCGACGCCCGACCAATGGATGGCGACGGCACAGCAGCAATTGCGCGCCGGCGATGTGGCCAGCGCCATCCGTGCGCTTCAATCGGCCGTAGCGATCGATCCGCGGCACGGTGCAGCGGGCCTGCTCATCACGACACTTCATCAGGCCGGTCGAGTCGAGGAAGCCTACCGACTTGGCGACCAGTACCATCGCGAGGGGCCGCGCAACCCGCGCGCATTGTTCCGCTTCGGCTGGCTGCTCAGCTATACGGGCGAGATCGCGCGATCCGAGGCGCTTTACCGCGATCTCGTGCAGATCGACAAGGGCGGAATCTACGAGGCTTGGGGCAACGGCGAGCTGGCTTATCTCGCGCGTGCGCGCGGGGAACCGCAGCAGGCCGTGGAGTTCATGCGACGGGCGGTTGCGGCAAAACCTGACGACGAAATTTCGCGTGTCGGGCTCGCGCAGATGATGGTCAACGCCGGCGACGCGCGTGCGGCGGTTCCGCTGCTCGAGGCGGAACTGGCCAAGAATTCTGCGGCGCGCGGCTACGGCGGCATGCCGGCGGCGATCGTGCTGGGGTGGGCACCTGCAGTTGGCGGCGCGCACGCCCCACATCCTTCTCTACGGGGCGCCTGATCCGCACGATGGCATGCTGGCGTCGCTCGCAGGTGAACCGCGGTTCGAGGCGCTGTTGCAGCGCTCGCGCGCCAAGGTCAATGAGGAGCGCGCTCGGCTGGGATGGCCGCCGATCGACTCAGGTCCGCCGCGGCATTAACACCGACCAGTCGATGTCGAGTACGACGCAAGGATCGAGCGGGACGCTGCGATCGTGCCCCGGGAAATCGCCGCAGGCGTGATCCTTGGCCGC
>RGWK01000299.1 GCA_010029775.1 Gammaproteobacteria bacterium | reverse complement strand
CATTCCGCGCAACGTGCGTCTTGCGGAGGCGCCCTCGTTCGGCAAGCCTGCGATTCTCTACGATGCCAATTCGCGCGGCGCGCTCGCCTACCTGGCACTCGCCGGCGAGATGATCGGCCGGGCTGGCCCCCCAGCGGAACTCTCGGCAGCCGCGCGCGCGACCGCCTGAGCCGCAGCGCGGCGGGCGCATCGGGTGTTGCTCGAACCGCGAACGGCTGCACCCGGAGCCTTGTGGCGCTGGCAGCGGCAGGCGGCCGAACTGTTGTGGCGCGGCGCCGGGTTCTGGCTCGGCTTGTCCTTGCTGATGTGTCTTGCCATGTTCATAGCTCATCGCTGGCCGTTGCTCGAGGGCGTGCTGGCCGTCACATCCCTGCTCGCGTGCATGCTGATCGCGGCCGAGACCGATCGCAGCGGGCGTAGTGCCCCAGGCGAGATGCTGGCAGTCCTGCGAGCCCATGCGCGGGTGCTGCTCGGGTTCGCAGCCCTCATTACGGTGGCCGGGGCGTTGGTGTGGGTGTTGCTGCTCGCGCGCCCGGGCGTGGCCTGGTGGAACGTCCTCTACACCGCGCGCAACTCGGTCGAGGTGCTCTCCCCCGATGGATTCATCGCGCTGCGCCAGGTGTTCGTCTACTCGGCGTTCGCACTCGGCCTGACCTATTTCGGCCTCAACATTCCGGGGCTCACCTCGTTCTTCCAGTTTCCGTGCATGACCCTGCTGGGTCTGCCCTTCCGCGACGCGTGGCGGCTGAGCGCCGCCGGCCAGATGCGTAACCTGCTGCCGATGCTCGGCATCGCCCTGATGTTCGTGGTCCTGCCGGTGTTGTTCGGTCTGCTGCTGCCGCCGTTCGTGCCGGTGCTGTACTGCTTCTTCGGGGCGCTGAGCTACGTCGCCTTCCGCGAGATCTTTCTCGGCATTCCGGAGAACCGTCCGCGCGTGGTCGCCGCCGCGACGGCCGGCCCGAGTCCGCTATCATCGCGCGCATGAACCAGAAGAAGCCCAGTCTCGGTCGTGGCCTCGATGCGTTGCTCGGGCAGATGGCGCCGGCTCGGCCGGCCACCGCCGGTGTGGGCGGCAACCCGACCGAACCCGCACCGCGCACCGTTGCTGGCGATGAACTGCGCCGGCTGCCGCTCGATGTGCTGCAGCGGGGGCGGTACCAGCCGCGCGTCGACATGCGGCAGGAAACGCTGGAGGATCTGGCGAACTCGATCCGCGCCCAAGGCGTGGTGCAGCCGATCGTCGTGCGGCCGATCGAGATGCCGGGTGCGCCGGTGGGTCCGGCCACGCGTTACGAAATCATCGCCGGCGAGCGCCGTTGGCGGGCGGCTCAGCTTGCGGGGCTCGCCGAGATTCCGGCCATCGTCCGCCGCGTTCCCGACGAGAACGCCATCGCCATGGCGCTCATCGAAAACATCCAGCGCGAGAATCTCAACCCGCTCGAAGAGGCCCGTGCGCTCGATCGGCTGATTCGCGAATTCGAGATCACCCATCAGCAGGCCGCCGACGCGGTCGGCCGCTCCCGGGCGACGGTCAGCAATTTGCTGCGCCTGCTCGAACTCGCCCCGGAGGTCGCCGAACTCGTCGATCGACGTGAACTCGAGATGGGTCACGCGCGTGCTTTGTTGGGCTTGAGCCCCCCTCGGCGACAGACCGAAGTGGCCCAATTGGTCGTTAAAAAGGGCTTATCAGTCCGCGAAACCGAGTCATTGGTTCGCCGGCTGATCAATCCGCCAGAAAAAACAGGGTCATCCAGTGCCGCGACTGACGCCCTGGGCAGCGCGGATGCGAACATCCGCGAGCTCGAGGGCCGGCTGTCCGACACGCTTGGCGCCAAGGTGGCGATCGAGCACTCCGGCAAGAGTGGCAAGGGTGCGGGGTCGCACCACTACAATGCGCGCCCGAAACACGGAACCCCGCAACGATCCGACTGTTCGAGGCAAGCGCCTCGTGGCGAGATTCGCTGCAGTTCAGCTGGCCGCAGCATTGCTGATGGCGCTGGTCATCGCGGGGTTTTCAGGTGGCGATGCTGCCTCGGCAGCTCTGGCTGGTGGCGCAGTGGTCGCCGTTGGCAATCTCGTGTTTGGGTGGCGACTGTTTTCGCCTGGGGTGGCACCCGCTGCTCTCATCGCACGCGCGATGTGGGTGGGCGAGGCGCTCAAATGGATTTGGGTGGTGCTCGCCGTATGGTTGGCACTGGCCGTTGCAGGCCTCGCGCCGCTGCCCTTCTTGTTGGGCATGCTCGCAGGGCAAGTGGGCTTCTGGATCGGCGTTGCGTTCTTGAGATGAGGGCGGGTCACGATGGCGGCTGAAGGCGAAGCGGGAGGCATGACGGGCTACATCAAGCACCACCTCCAACACCTTACCGTCTCCGTGGGCGAGGGTCCGTTCATGGCCCTCAACCTCGACAGCATTTTCTTCAAGGTCTTGCTCGCCGTCGTGTTCCTGTTCGTGTTCCTGCGCGCCTCGCGCCGCGCCACTTCGGGCGTGCCGGGCAAGTTGCAGTGCGCCATCGAGATGCTGATCGAGGGCATCGACGGCATCGTGCGCGAAACCTTTCCGGCCAAGACGCGTTTCATCGCGCCGCTTGCGCTCACCATCTTCGCGCTGGTGTTCCTGATGAACTTCATGGACATGATCCCCGTTGACCTGCTGCCGGCGTCGGCGCATGCCGCGGGCATTCCGTACCTGCGCGTCGTGCCGACCGCCGATCTGTCCACCACTTTCGGCATGGCGATCTGCGTGTTCATTCTCATCCAGTA
>RGWK01000298.1 GCA_010029775.1 Gammaproteobacteria bacterium | reverse complement strand
ACCGGATCCGGTTCGCAGGCGGCGACCTTGGAATACAGCCAGGCCGATTCCTTTTCGTGGTACCAACTATCGAGAGAGTCGCTCACGGACGCGGATTAACGTTCACGGCCGTCGTCGCCGTCATCGTCTTCCCAGTCATCCTCCTCATCCTCGTCGTCCCAATCATCGTCCTCGTCGTCCTCGTCGAGCTCCTCTTCGTCTTCGTCGTCCTCATCCTCATCTTCCGACCAGCCCTCGGGCTCGTCGATGAGTTCGAGGTCGAGCTCGTGCCACTCCTCGATGTCGAGTTCGTCGATTTCGCCATCGAGGTATTCGATCTCGATGAGCTCTGCATCTTCATCAACCGACAGGACGCGAAACGTCTCCTCGTCATCGATGTTTTCGTACCATTGTCCCTTGACGGGTTCATTGTCTCTGCTCACGGCGCTCACCTCGATGCGGCGTTGGTCGAATCCGCAGCGGATTTTACTTCGACTCTGATCTATAGTGCCAACGAAGTGGACAGTGGCTGATGCCCGGCAAGATTCCCAACACTCCGACCCCCAACCCCCTGCAGCGTGCGCGTCGCGTGGTCATCAAGGTGGGTTCGGCCCTGCTCGTCGATGCGGCGAGTGGACGGCTGAATCGTGCCTGGCTCGAGACGCTCGTGGCGGACGTCGTGCGGCTGCATCGGCAGGGCAAGGAAGTCGTACTGGTGTCCTCGGGTGCCATCGCGCTCGGCCGGCGGCACCTCGGTCTGCCCAAGGGACCCTTGCGGCTCGAGGAGAGTCAGGCTGCCGCAGCAGTTGGGCAGATCCGTTTGGCACACGCGTATAAGGAGTTGCTCGAGCAGTGGGATCTGCAAGTCGCGCAGGTGCTGCTTACGCTCGAGGACAGCGAACAACGTCAGCGCTACTTGAATGCGCGCGCGACCTTGAGTGCCTTGCTCGCGCGCGGCGCTGTGCCCGTGATCAACGAGAACGACACGGTGGCGACGGCCGAGATTCGCTACGGCGACAATGATCGGCTTGCGGCCCGGGTGGCGCAGATGATCAGCGCCGATTGTGTGATCCTGCTCTCCGACATTGATGGCTTGTACACGGCTGACCCGAACCGTGATCCCACCGCGCAGTTCATCCCGCTGGTGCGCGAGATCACGCCGCAGATCGAGGCCATGGGCGGCGAGTCCGCCTCGGATATGGGTCGCGGCGGCATGGCGACAAAGATCATCGCGGCGCGCATCGCCGTGGCGGCAGGGTGCCATTTCTGCATCGCGGCCGGCGCTCCGCGTCACCCCGTGCGGCGTATCGAACAAGGCGGGCGCAGCACCTGGTTCCGACCGTTGGCCTCGCCCGTGGCGGCCCGCAAGCAATGGATTGCGGGCACCCTGAAGCCTGCCGGTATCCTGCGTGTGGACGATGGGGCCGCGCGTGCGCTGAGCGCGGGGAAGAGTCTGCTGCCTGCGGGCGTCACAGCCGTGCAGGGGCGATTCGAGCGCGGTGATACGGTCAGCGTGCAAAACGCCGACGGACGCGAACTCGCCCGTGGCATCGTCGCCTATTCCGATAGCGAGGCGCTGCGCATCATCGGTCGGCGCAGTGAGGAGATTCCCGCCGTGCTGGGTTTTGCAGGGCGCGATGAACTCATTCATCGTGATGATCTGGTGCTGTCTTGAGCGCTTCTTCGGTCACGGCAACGCAGGGCGAACTGCAACAACTCATGCTCCGCCTCGGGGAGCAGGCGGTGGCTGCGCAGGAGACTTTAGCGCGTAGCACGGCTGCCTCGCGTGATGCGGCACTGCGCGAGGCGGCTCACGCGGTGCGGCGACAGGCCGCGCAGATCCTTGCCGCCAATGCCCTGGACATGGCCGAGGGCGAGCAGAAGGGGTTGTCGGCCGCGATGCTCGATCGGCTGCGTCTCGATGCCTCGCGGCTCGAAGCCATTGCGCGGGGGCTCGAACAGATCGCCGAGTTGCCGGATCCCCTCGGCCGCGTGCTGGCGGAGTGGCACCGCCCGAACGGTTTGCGGATCCGGCGCGTGGCGGTACCGCTCGGTGTCATCGGCATCATTTACGAGAGTCGACCGAACGTGACGGCGGATGCGGGCGCGCTGTGCCTAAAATCCGGCAATGCCGTCATCCTGCGGGGCGGCTCGGAGAGTCTGCGCTCGAGCGCTGCGATCCATTCAGCCCTGGTCGAGGGTTTGCGCGCCGCGCAGTTGCCGGAGGCTGCGATTCAGCTCGTGCCGGTGGCTGATCGCGAGGCGGTCGGCATGATGCTATCGGGCATGACCGATTTCATCGACGTGCTCGTGCCGCGCGGCGGCAAGGGCCTCGTGGCTCGCGTGCAGCAGGAAGCTCGAGTGCCGGTGATCGGCCACCTCGATGGCAACTGCCACGTCTACGTCGATCGTGCGGCGGATTTGTCGATGGCGATCGCCATCGTGCTCAATTCCAAATTACGACGCACCGGAGTCTGCGGTGCCGCCGAGACGCTGCTCGTCGATCGCGCGGCGCCGCGGGGCTATCTTGCGGCCTTGGTGCAGGCGCTGCTTGATGCGGGCTGCGAAGTGCGGGGTGATGCCGCCGTGCAAGCAGTCGATACGCGCGTGCGCGCAGCGAGCGAGGCAGACTGGTCCACCGAATACCTTGACGCCATCATCGCGGTGCGGGTCGTGGATGGGGTCGACGACGCCATCCTGCACATTGCCCGTTTCGGCTCGGGTCACACCGAATCCATCGTCACGCAGGATGAGTCGACGGCGCGCGTCTTTCTGGAGCGCGTGGACAGCGCCATCGTGCTGCACAAC